>NZ_JASJHF010000307.1:0-13185 GCF_033791185.1 Moritella sp.
TGGAGACTCAACGAATTCTCACCTAACACGCTAATGACAGGGACGTGGATTGAAGCTGAGCTACGACAAGCACAGCAGCGTCAAGTCGCGTCACACCAAACACAATGGCAAGACTATCAAATAGTCAAAATAGTAAATGAGAGTAGCTTGATCCGTTCTTTTTATTTACAGCCAAAAGATGAAGTAAAAGTATTACCCAAATTTAATTTTACAGCTGGACAATTTTTAACGGTGAGGGTGAATATCAAGGGTAAAGAGGTTATTCGTACTTACACTATTTCCAGTGCGCCTGCTGATCCCTTGTTACGCATTAGCGTCAAACGGGAAACGTCAGCGGATGGTGCACATAAGGGCTTAGTGTCTCATTATCTGCATGACAATATTAAGCTTGGCCATACTGTGCAGTTAAAAGCACCAAAAGGTGATTTTGTGTTTGATGCCGCAGAGCAAAGACCTGTGGTATTACTTGCTGGTGGCGTTGGCATAACCCCCATGATAGCGATGGCGCGTCATACTATGTTTGAAGCGATCCGCACTAGATCTTTAAGGTCTGTGACGATTATTGCCGTGGCTAGAAATGCGCAACAACGTGCGTTTTTTGATGAGTTAAAGCAATTAAGTGAACTAACCGAAGCTGGAATTCGCACTTTCTGGGCGTTAAGTGAGCCTGAATCAGGCCTAAAACTGGGCCTAGATTACCACCGTAAAGGACGGATTAATAAAGACTTGTTACAAGCGGTATTGGCGATTGATGATTATGATTTTTACTTATGTGGCCCCAGTGAATTTATGCAAAGTATGTATGATTTACTGCGTGAGTTAGGTATCACTAACGCGCGTATTAAAGCGGAAGAATTTGGTCCAGCGTCATTAACACGTCAACATGATGTGAGTTCAGAGGAGTTTACCGCTATGCCAAGCGCAAGTGCTGCGGTGATTGAATTTAGTCAAACGCAGGTTGAACAAACCTGGACTGAAAAAGAAGGATCATTACTTGAGTTTGCTGAAAATCATGGACTGACCCCCGAATTCGGTTGTCGTAGTGGCCAATGTGGTGCTTGTAAAACCAAATTATTAGCGGGTAAAGTCAGTTATCAAACCCAAGTGCCATCGGGTTTACGTGATGATGAAGTATTACTCTGTTGTGCGGTTCCTGCTGCCATCGATGGTGAAGATGTTGTTTATATTAAGCTTGATCTATAACACGACTATTGTTTTAGTTTATGGGGTTATTATGGCCATGATATTTAACATTCAATAAATATACCTCTTATTTTCTACGTTTTATTTATTATTATTGGGTTTATTTTGTTGTTTGTGATGCTGGACGCATTGTTGGTGGTGTTAATTTTTTGTTATGCGGGTTAACTCCGTGTTATTAATTATAACTTGGTGCATAGTTACTCTTATATTTTTAATTACCCTTCTATTTAGGTCTAATTAGCTATTTTACGGTATGAATGTAGAGTAGAACGCTAATTTACAGTGTTTTTAGATGTAAATATTTAAGCATAAGTTTGGCTTTAGAGTAGCGCATATGCAACGGAATGGCAGTTATCAATAAACACCCACTAATGGACTAAATTAATAGAAATATAACAAGGAATTAATATGACAAAGAATAAAATCAGCAAAATTATCGCGTTAAGTACAATAATATTCTGTTCTGCAAGCGCTAATGCCGGTGCTGTATTAGATGGCATTGCTGAATCGGGTGAGCTACGCGCGTGTTTTGATGCTGGCTATATGCCGTTTGAGATGAAATCAAAGAATAACAGTTACATAGGCTTTGATGTCGACTTAGGTAAAATGATGGCAAAGCAGATGGGTGTTAAATATGTACCAGTCAACACTGCATGGGACGGTATTATTCCTGCACTTATTACCGGTAAATGTGATGTGATCATGGCAGGGATGACGGTTAATGCTCAGCGTAATATGAAAGTGAACTTTGCTGACCCGTATATTGTTGTCGGTCAATCTATCATTCTTAATCCTAAACTTAAGGGTGAGATAAACAGTTACAAAGATTTGAACAACCCTAAATACACAGTGGCGAGTAAACTGGGCACAACAGGTGAAGTTGTTGTAAAAAGGATGCTTAAAAAAGCCAAATACAATGCCTTTGAAACTGAAACAGACGCCGCCTTGGAAGTCATCAACGGCAAAGCCGATGCGATGATTTACGATATGCCATTTGTTTCTATCTATGCTGCTCAAAATAGCGATAAAGTTGCTTCTATTCTAGAACCTTTTACTTACGAGCCGCTTGGTTGGGCTGTAAAGCAAGGTGATCCAGATATGATTAATTTCCTGAATAACTTCTTACGCCAAATCAAAGGTGACGGTACGTACGATCGTATCTATAGCAAGTGGTTCCAAAGTGACGCTTGGTTAAAGCAAATTAAATAAGCGAATTGGCCAGTAGCCTGTTGCTACTGGCTATTTATTTCTTTGACTTGGTATCAATATGCATTATAAAAATAATAATTGGATGTGGCATTTACTGTTTGTCATTGCCTTGGCTGCAATGGGTTATTCAATCTATTCAGCATCGCAAAAAATTGATTATACTTGGCAATGGAATCGCGTTGCCCCCTACATAATAGATGACTCACCAAAGGAAACCTTTGCTGAGTATGATGGTACCGTTAGCATTAATGATGGCGGTATGATTACTGTCGAGTTCGACAACGGTGATCCCGCTTTAATTGTCGACAAAGCGGACGATGTATTTGTCAGTGACGGCGATTTAGTCTTTGCTGGCGATATGATATCTAGCGTTGAGCAAAAGCGCATGGGGGTACTGCTAAAAGGCTTATTGATGACCGTTAAGCTGTCACTGATTTCGCTATTTTTTGCCATAATCATTGGTTTAGTCGCGGCTTTAATGCGTATATCCACCAATCCATTAAGCCGAAACTTCGCCTTTTTATACGTCGAGATAATCCGTGGTACCCCCTTACTGGTGCAGATATTTATTGTCTATTTTTTCTTAGGGACGATTTTTGATTTAGACCGATTTACCGCAGGTATTGCGGCCTTATCCGTGTTCACTGGCGCTTATATTGCCGAGATCATTCGTTCAGGTATTCAATCTATTTCACCTGGGCAAATGGAAGCAGCGCGATCGCTGGGCATGAGTTACCCAAAAGCCATGATTTACGTGGTTTTACCGCAGGCATTTAAGCGTACTTTACCGCCAATGGCTGGCCAGTTTATTAACTTGATCAAAGACTCTTCTCTGGTATCGGTGATCTCAATTACCGACTTAACCAAAGCTGGCAGAGAAGTTGTTGCGGGCAGCTTCGCTACATTTGAAGTGTGGTTTGCAGTTGCAGCGCTTTATCTTGTACTTACTTCAACGTTGTCTTTCGGCGTTCAGCGCATCGAAAAGAGGTTATCAACTAGTGACTAGAGCAAATTATAACGGCGAGGATATGGTGATCGCCGCTGATGTAGATAAAATATACGCCAACAATTGTCATGCCCTTAAAAAAGTATCGGTGACGGTTAAGCGGGGGGAAGTGGTGGTCATCATTGGGCCATCTGGGTCGGGTAAGTCTACATTTCTACGAACCTTAAACCAGTTAGAAACAGTGACTAAAGGAGACATTACTATTGATGGCATCAATATGTACGACTCTGCTACCAACATTAATACCTTGCGTGAAAACGTCGGTATGGTGTTTCAGTCGTTTAATCTTTTCCCCCATTTATCGGTTAAGAAGAATGTGATGTTGGCGCCATTAAAAGTATCGAACTTGGCTAAAGCACAAGTTGAAAAAGACGCCATAAGCTTGCTTACTCGAGTTGGCCTTGCTGAAAAAGTGGATGTGTACCCAAGTCAATGATCCGGAGGTCAACAGCAACGTGTTGCGATTGCCAGAGCGTTAGCCATGAAACCAGATCTGATGTTATTTGACGAACCAACATCGGCGCTTGATCCAGAAATGGTGGGTGAGGTACTTGAGGTGATGAAATCACTGGCTGATGAAGGCATGACTATGGTTGTGGTAACCCACGAAATGGGCTTTGCTAACGAAGTTGCCGACCGCGTTTTGTTTATGGAAGATGGTCAGTTACTGGTCGATGATGTGCCTGCGAACTTTTTTGAAAATCCTTCTCATCCAAGATTACAGAAGTTCTTATCGAGTATTTTGTAAATTTGGCATAGTCATAAGTGCCGAGGGGCTTATCAGTAAAGATAGTGAGATTTAACCTGTTTTTAGAGGGGGATGCCGTTCAGATAAGAATTGTATGAGTATGTCATCGCTCTTACTCGTTGTATATTAAGGTTTCTAATCCCTTTAGAAGCCTTAATTATATAGCCTACCATATTGAAAAAAATGACTATTATCATGGCTTGATGGCAAATACCAAAAACGCCTCCGGAAACAGAAAACCAATAATAAACAGTACCGGAAGAATATAAAAATACGACAACATAACCGCACGTATCTTTTGATTTTCAAAGCGTAAGCCAATCAGTTTATCAATCACCAGTTGACCTTTAATCGCAATAATAAAGCAAACCGTAATAATACTTAACGCCGTTTCCGGTGTTTGCTCAGCAACAAATATGCTGGTTAAGGTTAAGCTAATCAGTATTATCCAAACCAAATTTATGTTACGACGGCTTAGCATGGTACTACTACGAATTAATTTCGGATTGTTATTTTGGCTCATCTTTACCTCAACACATACAGTAACGGAAATATCATAATCCACACTAAATCAACCATGTGCCAATAGCAGGCTGCTGATTCTAAACCTTCATGGTCATCTTTGCTATAAGGAAAAATGTAGCTACGGACTAGCACCCAGCCGATGGTGCACATGCCCATCATAACGTGTAGCAGGTGATTGAACGTGAGGTAATAATAAATGGTAAAAAACAGGTTGCTGGTACCATCAATGCCGTTGTCAGCATTAATACCGTATTCCCATGCTTTAGTCGCAAGATAAGCAGAACCAGCGACGAGTGTAAGCCATAACCATCGTTGACAGCTTTTTAGTTTGTCGCGCTTGATTGCATGGATAGCTCGCGCTACAAAAAAGCTGCTGGTTAACAATATTAGCGTATTAGCGGCGCCCGAACTGGTATGTAACTGCGCTGGACCTTCGGCAAATATAAGCGGATTAGCGGCTTTAGCAATCAAAAAGATAACAAAAAACAGCCCGAACTCTGTTAACTCAGCGTATATCAAGATCCAAACCGCAATGTTTCCTGGTACTTTGTCATCTGCTGTATTTTGAGTCTGGTTACTCAAATGGTGTTGAACATCTGACTGCAGCACTTCGGATTGCGGCTCATGTGTTAAAAGTGACAATCGACCAACCTTTCAATAGCCTTAATGGTTTCACTCTCGTCACT
Source organism: Moritella sp. (assembly GCF_033791185.1). Classification (GTDB taxonomy): domain Bacteria; phylum Pseudomonadota; class Gammaproteobacteria; order Enterobacterales; family Moritellaceae; genus Moritella. The sequence goes on from NZ_JASJHF010000307.1 coordinate 5,378, forward strand.
TAATGGTTGCGCTAAACAACACATACAGGCTTGCTTGGCATCCAAACCACTCTTAATCATTAATGCGGTGTAAATAAGCAAGCGTGTTGACGCGGCTTCTTCGAGATCATAATCTTGCATACGGCGTAGGTCGTTACCCAATGCCACAAGCTGTTGTGCGGTTTGTTTCTCAAGACCTGTTTCTTGAATAATAACCACCACTTCACGCTCTGGAACGGGGTAATCAAACTCCATGGCGACAAAACGCTGACGAGTACTGGGTTCCAAGCCTTTCATCAGGTTCCTAAACCTTGGATTTATAAGATGATCCGTAAGGTGCAAGCGTCTAAAGAAGTATTTTCATGGTTAACGGGTAAGATAGATACTCCTGAAAAATTCGAAGCTCACAGGTTAACCATGGCAAAAAGTGTCTGGAAGGTGATGAAAGAAACCGATTCTAGAGAATGCCGAAATTGTCATAATTTGCAAAATATGAATCCTGAATTTCAGAAACCGCGGGCAAGAAAACAGCACATGGCCGCGATTGAAGTGGGGCAAACGTGTATTGATTGTCATAAAGGCATTGCACATAACAATGTTCGTCACTTGTTAGCAGATGAAGAGTTGGAAGAGTTAGAGCGTCCAAATCCTGAATTCATTAGACCTTTGCCTGAACTATACAAACAAGGTATGGAAAACGTTAAAGCGACAGAGAAGAAGGAAGCACAAGATCGATTGGAGGCCAAAAAACTTGCTCAAGCCGAAGTTCAGGCACAAATTGACGCGGCTGTAACACAAGCCATGGCAACTCAAGCTCAGTCCGGCGATCCTACTGCAGCACCAGCCCTGCAAGAAAGTGCGATCAATGTGGATTGGTCAAAAGCGGGGAGTCGAGAAATAACCGTGTTTTATCCTGGCACCGCTTCGATAGAGTGGATCCATGGTCGAGATCATGGTGGTAAACGCGCATTTACTAAAGGTGAACGTTGTGTCGATTGTCACGACGCAGAAGTTGCAGAGATGGGGGCGAGTATTGTTTCGGGAGAAAGTGAGAAAGACTTAGAACCGACAATCATCCCTAATAAACGCGGTTCAATTCCACTGACCGTTGATAGTACTTATGATGATGAGTTCCTATATATGCGCTTTAGTTGGAAAGAAGGTAAACACACACCTGTGCCTTTTGTTGACGGTGGTAAAATGGACCCAGAAAATGCCGTTAAAATTGCAGTAATGTTAGCAACCGATGAAGTTGAGTATGCGGACCGAGCTGGTTGTTGGGGTACTTGCCATGTTGATGCAGAGAGTATGCCGCTGCAACCAACTAATGATGAATACAGCAGTAGTACATTAGCTGGTCGTACTGAAATTTCGAATATCGTGACTAAGTACATTAAAGAAAGCCGTACTAAAGTTGAGTTAAAAGGTCGTCGAGGCAAAAAACTTGGCGGCTGGGATAAACTCAAAGATGAGTCTGATATCGAAGCATTAGTAGATGAAGGTAAATATATGGACCTGATTCGATATAGTGTTGGCACCAAAAAAGTTGAAGATGGTTCAATCTTGGCGGAAAGACAAATGCATAATGGCCAAGGCGCGACTGTTGAGTCTACGTTCATTGCCGGAATTAGAACCGTGATCTTCAAACGTAAACTCGTTTCTGGTGAGAAAGGTGATATCAATTTGGATACAGCTAATACCTATAACTTTGGTTTTGCTATTCACGATGATTATACAAAATCACGCTACCATCATGTATCACTTGGCTATAAATTGTCATTTGATAACGAGGAAGCTGAGGTTAACGCTGTTAGGCAATAACACTGCCTGTTGTTAGTCATTATGAAGTTTAATTTAATAAAGCACTATATATTGCATATAGTGCTTTTTTCATTGCTATTAATCATAAGGCTTGGTTAACTTACTTCTCGATTTTATTTTTGTTTCACGACTAGATTTAATTTTTGTTTCACGACTATATTAGTTGAATACGTAATGGTAAATTTACTCAACTTTAAATCGGCAGCACTGAGGAAAGATTATGGAAAATGAATATACACCTCCAGCAGTTTGGGCAAACGATGAAGAGAGTGGGGGTGCTTGGGCATCAATCAACCGCCCTGTCGCTGGTGCCACGCACGATAAAGTATTAGCCGTTGGCCGCCACCCTTTGCAGCTTTATTCGTTAGCTACACCAAACGGCCAAAAAGTGACTATCATGCTTGAAGAGTTGTTAGCCTTGGGTGTTACAGAAGCAGAATATGATGCTCATCTTATTCAAATAGGCGACGGCGAGCAATTCTCATCTGGCTTTGTCGGGGTTAATCCAAATTCAAAAATTCCAGCATTAGTTGATCAATCGACAGGCTCGCCGATAAATGTATTTGAATCGGGTGCTATCTTGCTTTATTTAGCCGATAAATTTGGTCATTTATTACCAAAAGATATTGCGCAACGTACCACTGTCATGAATTGGCTATTCTGGTTACAAGGCTCAGCGCCATACTTAGGTGGTGGTTTTGGGCATTTTTACGCGTATGCCCCCGAAAAATTTGAGTATCCGATTAACCGTTTCAGCATGGAAATTAAGCGTCAACTTGATCTGTTAGACAAACAGCTGGCTGATAATAAGTTTATTGCAGGAGACGATTACAGTATTGCTGATATCGCAATTTGGCCTTGGTATGGCAACTTAGTGTTAGGTAAAGTATATGATGCTGCTGAATTCTTAGATGCTGGCAGCTATAAACATCTGCAACGTTGGGCTAACGATATCGCGGCCCGTCCTGCGGTGCAACGTGGTCGTATTGTTAATCGTACATCTGGCGAAGATTGGGAAGTATTAAATGAACGTCATAGTGCAGCTGATATTACTAATACATTAAATCTTCAACCTTCGTAGTTATCCAAAAGCTATCACAAGCGAAAGAGTTCAGCTGGTGATAGCTTTTTATCCTATCTTAACACCTATTTTTTGGTGTTTAATCGACTTTAAATTGTCCAACCAATAGTTGCTGCTGTGACGATAACTTCGCGATATCCTGACCGATTTGCTCGGCAGCGGTTGAGTGTTCTAAAATCGATTGGCTAAGGTTGCGGATATTGGCCACATTCCCGTTTACCTCTGTTGATACTGTTTTTTGTTCGCTGGCAGCGTTGACTATCTCGCTATTCATTACCTGAATATCGGCGACAAACGATGAGATGTCAGCCAAACTTACCACCGCTTGTTTTACTTGTTCTGCCGTTGCAAGAGCAAGGTGGTTACCTTCAGATATTGCGCTTGTTACCCTGCGTGTACCCGATTGCAGCTCTTCGATCACGACTCTAATTTGATCTACGGAGTCATGTGTGCGGCTGGCAAGGTGTCTTACTTCATCTGCTACAACAGCAAAGCCACGGCCTTGTTCTCCGGCTCTCGCGGCTTCAATGGCTGCATTGAGTGCCAGTAGGTTGGTTTGTTCGGAAATGCCCTCAATCACCGATAATATGGCGTTAATGTTGCCGCCATTTTTTTCTAGTTCATTAGCAATGGGTACTGCCATGGCCATTTTATCGACTAATTCCTGCATACTCTCTGCGGATTGTTGAACCACGGTTTGACCGCCTTGTGCTGAGTGTTCAGCTTTACTGGCCATTTCAGCGGCTCGGTCGGCATTTTCTAATACTAATGCCGATGTCTGTGTCATCTCTTCAGACGCTGTTGCGACCATATCCACTTCTTTAAACTGTGATTCGCTGCTTTGGCGTGATAGCTCTGCTACTTCACCCGCTTGTTGCGAGGTGTTGCTCATGGTATCCGCGGTTTTAATCACATCTTTGATGGTATATTGCAGCTTATCTAAAAAGCGGTTAAACCACATTGCCAGTTCGCCAACTTCATCGGCAGATTTGATATCCAGTCGTTGGGTTAAATCACCTTCGCCGCTAGCGATGTCTTGCAGGCGCTTAGCAACAGTTTTAATCGGCGCCACTAACTTCACTGCCGCCAACCAAATAATCAAGAGACCGAGTAGGGTTACGATAATCCCGGTGACTACTTGGATCTTAAGGGTGTCGTATGCTTGAACTGCAATCAGCTGATTTAACGCGAGGGCATCGGCCATCACATTGACTCTTGGCATCGTAATAACAATACCCCAGTTGATGGCATTTAGCTTAATCGGCATAAACACAGTTAAAGATTGCTGATCGCTGCTCCACTGTGATTGTGTTACGCCATCAAGGAGCCATTGTTTTATTTGTGGGTCGCTTATATGGCTACCAATTGCGGAACCATCACCGTCAGTTGCAATTAACTGGCCGTTATTACTGACAATTTGTACTGTACCTGCACCAGAGAATAAGGCTTGGTCTGCACGTAACGCATATTGTTGTAATACGCCTATTTTTAGATCTATGCCTGTGACGCCAATGATTTCACCGTCTTTACGCAGCGGTACAGTAATAGTGCTGATTAAGTCAGAACGACCATTTTCATTGTATAAGTAAGGTTCAATGACACACATGCGATTATTGGTGGTGCTACAGCTATACCAGTAATTGTTTGCTTGCCCATTGGCAGCCTGCGCTCTATTGCTGATCTGTTGTTCACTTTTAATGGTCAGTGTTGGTTCATTCTGGTTACTCTGGTACCAATACGCAGAAAAACGGCCTTGATCATTAGAGCTGACATAATCGGCATTGGTATAATTGTTATCTTCACCATCGAGCATATCGGGTAGGAAGGTGGTAAACGCGGCATGCATATTATCGAAATTTTGTACCGAACGTTTTAACAATTCAGAGACCGATATACGCAATTGATCGCTACTGGTAAAGTTTTCTTCAGCGTTAAACTGCAAGAAGGCGATGCTCTCGGCTAACATTTCGGCTCGGTAGGTCGCTTCATCTAAATATTTTTGCACAATAGAGGCTTGTGTATTGGCTTCACTCATGAGCAATTGTTCGGACTTTTCACCGACAGAATCACTGGTTTGGAGCTGAATAATTTCTTGATTGGAAGTTGATGATGAAAGTGTAAAACTGATTAATGATATTGCGACAAGCAAAATGCAACACCCAGAAAGCAAAGTTATCTTCCACTGAACTGATAACGAACCCATGTTAATTCCCTTTAATACCCTAATATAGTTACAGCTGTTAGGTTTATATTTCACATAAACATCATACTAAATGTTTTAAATATGTTTATAGCAAGTTAATGCAAAACAATAAAGTGTTAAGGAGTGATTAAGCGGGTTGCAGATGAAAGTAGTTATTATTTAATCATACTAAAGTGCGACTTAGTTCATTATTACCTTTTCGCATAATGGCAGTGTTAAAAAGGTGAACTTGGTGTTGTTTTTTTGGATGTAAATCTTAAAAAGTCGCATGTTATCAGTAAATAAAGCTTTCTTTTTGCCTATTCATTACATCGGATGGCATTTTATTTAGCTACCACTAGACTTAGTCATAATGAGTCTACTTATAGGCTTCAACTACAATGTGAGGGTTTGTTAATGAAAATGGTCAAAGCATTAAGTACTATTTTGTTGTCGTCAGTAATTTTAGTGGGTTGTTCTGGCACATCGATGAAAACACAAAGTCTCGACGAGAGTGAATATACTGTTCTTGGACCAGGTCAAGCGACAGCAACTGGCATCATGTTATTTCAGTTTATTCCGATCCAACAAAATGACCGTTTTGTACGTGCTCAAAATGCAGCAATTGCCAAGCAAGGTGGTGACGCACTTATTAATGTCGAAGTACAAGAAGATTGGTTTTGGGCATGGATATTGAACGGTTATCAGACCACAGTATCCGGTGACGTCGTTAAGTTAAAATGAAGTAATTTATGATTTTATTTACCCATCTTGAGCTTGTTTTGCGCGCAAGATCAAGCTTGGGTAACTGCAACCCCTATCTCGGGTAATCTCCGCTTGATTCTCACACTTCTATACGGTTATCTTTAGTCATCTTAGGTTTAAACTTATGTGACAAAGGAATGTATATGTCAGGACAAAAATATAGATTAGTAACACGTAGTGATTTTGATGGTTTAGTGTGCGCGGTACTTTTAAAACAGCAAAATCTTATCAGTGACATTAAATTCGTTCATCCTAAAGACATGCAAGATGGCAAAATAGACATTACCCCGAATGATATCGTCACCAACCTACCTTATGTTGAAAATGCTAATTTGATTTTTGACCACCATCTATCAGAAACTATCCGTAATACAGGCGAACGCCCTAATCATATTATTGATGCTGATGCGCCTTCTGCAGCACGGGTGGTTTGGGATTACTATGGTGGTCTCGATACATTCCCTGCGCAGTGGACTGAAATGATGGCGGCGGTTGATAAAGGCGACTCTGCACAATTTAATCGTGACGAGGTGCTCGATGCAAAAGATTGGAACCTATTAAACTTTTTAATGGATGCGCGCACCGGACTCGGGCGTTTTCGTGAGTTCCGTATTTCGAATTATGCATTGATGATGGATCTGATTGATTACTGCAAAGATCATGGCATTGAAGAAATTCTGACACTACCGGACGTTAAAGAACGTATCGACTTGTATCGAGAACACGAGGTTATGTTTAAGCAGCAAATTGAGCGCTGTGCAACGATACAGGGCAACTTGGTCGTTTTAGATTTGACTGCTGAAGAGACTATTTTTGCGGGTAACCGATTTATTATTTATGCATTGTTTCCACAATGTAATATCTCTATTCACAAGATGTGGGGCTTTCAAAAGCAGAACATAGTGTTTGCAACGGGAAAATCTATCTTTGATCGTAATTCGAAAACTAACGTCGGTGAGCTAATGCTTAAATACGGTGGTGGTGGGCATATAGCTGCGGGAACATGCCAAATCGAAATAGCCAAAGCTGCTGTGATACAGCAAGAATTGATTACGACGATAACAGCTGACGGTTAGGGTTTGCTTTATGGCATACCTTAATAGCAAAAAAGCCTCCCTAAGGAGGCTAATGAACCCCCGCCACAATAGGCTTCGTCCCGTGTTACGGGGCTCTCTATCCTTAGCAAGTGGCAGTAAACACCATTGAGTAGTACTAATTGGGTCATAATGTGGACACTGGATTGTACTTCATTGCTTCATTTAAATAGTCTGGTGCAAGGTGTGAATAGGTCATTGTTTGCATTATTGTGGCATGTCCCAAGATCTTCTGTAACGTTAATATATTGCCACCGTTCATCATAAAATGACTCGCAAATGAGTGTCGTAAAACATGCGAAGCCTGACCTTTAGGTAATTTAAAGTTTTGGCTTTGTAGTACGTTACGAAACTCGCTGTAAGAACCATTAAACAGGCGCCCACTTTTACCATGTGATATTTCATTAAAAAGTTCATCAGTAATAGGAACCGTTCTGTTTTTACCATTCTTCGTATCACCAAACGTCACTCGTCCGTGCACAATATCACTACTTTTCAATTCCGCAGCTTCACTCCAGCGCGCACCGGTGGATAGACATAACTTAGCAATATGCAATTCATCACCAGTAAGGCTTGCTAATAACTGCTTTATTTCGGATTTGGTTAAAAATCCCATTTCCGATACTCGTTCTTTTAACTTTCCCATACCTTTGAACGGATGTTCATTATGGAATTCTTCTGCTTTAATCAACGCGGTAAAAACACTACTCAGCCGAGTCTGGTTACGATTAATTGACGTCGCCTTCATACCTTCTGCCATCTTATCTGCACGATATTGCATGAAGTATTGTCGTGTTATTTGGTCAGCTCTAGGCTGGCCTAAGTCTGAATTAATCATAATTAAGTGTCTAAGTTCTGTAGCACCAGTTTTAAGCTGTTGACCATG
>NZ_JASJHF010000308.1:0-8096 GCF_033791185.1 Moritella sp.
TCTCACGCTCTGCTTCAACCCATGTACCTGTCATTAGCGTATTAGGCGAAAAATCGTTAAGTTTCCAACGTAACGGCAAGCTGTAATTTAAGCGGTAGCCTTGTTCAAGATGAAAAGTCCACAAACGCTCTGCGCCAGCAAAATATCGACGATCTTCCGGCTGCCACAAGATTTCAACACGCCCTGTCAGCGTGAGTATATGACCCTTGTCAAAATCGATAAAAAGCAATCCGGCTTTTGGGTTTTCCACAAAATTACCCAAGGTATTAAAATGATTGTTGCCTACATAATCCGGAATAGTGAGACTTTTATTATTGTCCACGCGAATAAAACCGGGTTTTCCGCCACGGTGTGATACATCAGCGCCAATACTGGCATCACTGCTCGCTGCTTTTTCATTATCCCCATTTATTGCATTATTAACAAAACTGGCCACAAAAAAAGTATCGCTATTGGCAATCAATTGCTGAGCTGCCACATCCAATTCAGTCAAGGCTTCAACACTACTGCTTGGCATGCTATTGGGATCAATGAATTCATACTCACGCTTTTGAATATATTGCGGGCAATTACCAAAAGATTGATCAATCGAAAGCTGGATCTGTTTATCATTTGAAGCTGTTATATGCGCCGCTAAGCGATTGCGACGGCGGCTTTCCAACTCAATACCCAGCAACCCAAGTTTGGTATTACCATCCATAGCCTTGCGTAACGGATCGCCAACCACAGGTTGTACATTGAGATGTAGGCTTTGCTCATCTGGCGATTGAATAAAACCTGGCTGATTAAATAAAATAGATGCCCATGGCCAACCATCCTTATCGCCATGGCCAACAAATATAAATGGCAGTTGCTGATAAAACTCACGATGCTGTGGTGGCATATGGTCGCGAATAACACGACGACCAAAACGCTCCATCTGCTCTCTTACCCCTAACTTTTCCTGTATGGCTTGTTCGCCACGGTGAAATGGAGAGGTAACTAAGTTCGAATTAAGGTCCATGGTATCTATCCTCTTAAGCGGTAAGGCCAACAGCGGTGTTTTGCATCGGCACAAACCCTGTTAATGCTTCAAATCTGGTTAACCAGCGACGTACATGTGGGTACGCAGCTAATGATATATCGCCCTCTGGCGAATGCGCGATATAAGCATAGTTTGCCACATCTGCAATGGTTGGTGTTGTTCCGACTAACCAGCTGCTATCAGCAAGGTGAGTATTTAATTCAGTGAGCAATGCATGGGCAATATTTTTAGCATGTTGATGGTCAAGACTGGCGCCAAATACATTCACTAAGCGTGCCGCAGCAGGGCCAAAGGCAACTTTACCCGCAGCAACAGACAGAAAACGCTGAACTTGCGCAGCTTGGGTAAAATCTTCAGGTAACCAAGTACGATAAGGGTCGTATTTACTCGCGAGGTAAACCAAAATGGCATTGGAGTCAGCTAAAGTCATATCACCATCTTCGATAACAGGCACTTGACCAAGGCTATTTCTTTGTAAGAATTCAGGCTGTTTATGTGCCCCCTTAAGCAAATCAACATCAATGATGTCGTTGTCTAAACCGAGTAAAGAAAGAAAAACCTCAACACGATGTGAATGGCCTGATAATGGGTGACGGTATAATTTAATTGCTGACATAAGTAATTTCCTTAAAATGTGTGTTAACAGTGTTTGCTCAGTATTGCTTTGCGGTGTTGTTGATAGAGTAAGTATCGACCAAGTTGAAATATTGATAAACAGGTGTATTGTTGAATGATTGTCAACACTACATTGACAATCAGGCGGCGTTGATAATCACAGCAGTATTGATAACGAGGATAGACAACACATGGATACATTAGACGGCATTAAAACCGTAATAGCGGTTGTTGAAACCGGTTCTTTTACGGCAGCAAGCGAGCGGTTGAGCATGTCGAAAGCGTTAGTTAGCAAGTACATTGCCGAGGTTGAAGCACAGTTAGGTGTACGCTTGTTTAATCGCTCGACCCGCAGGTTAGTCTTAACAGAAGCTGGTCAACGTTATTACGATAGTGCCCTGCCCTTATTAGATGAGTTTTCAGGACTGGTTGATAATGTGACGGGCGAGCAAACATCACCGCGAGGTAACTTACGCATCAGCACCTCAGTAACGTTTGGCGATACGATGTTGTCACCAAAGTTACCTGAATTTTTAGCACGTTTCCCCGATATTAGCGTAGATTTACAACTCACAGACCGCATGATAGATATGCTCGAAGAAGCCGTTGATGTGGTCATTCGCATCGGCAGTGTTGATGATTCCAGCCTTATTGCCAGGAAGATAGCAGACTTTCCGTTAACCTTATGCGCTTCTCCTCTGTATTTAGCCACTCATGGCCATCCACTAAAACCGCAGGATATTAACCAGCACAACTGTATTATTGATAGTAATTTTAGGATTGGCAAACAATGGCCTATCGTTGCACCTGATGGCAAAACAGAGATCATAACGGTGACATCTAACGTGGCAGTGAATAGTCCCCGCGCAGTCAAAGCGATGGCAATGTCTGGTGGCGGCATCGCTTTAATACCCAATTTCATTATCAAAGATGTACTTGAATCGGGGGGATTAGAAGAGGTGTTACCTGGTTATAGTACACTGACATTTGGCATGTTTGCCATCTACCCTCATCGTCGCTATCAGCCTAAAAAATCACGCTGCTTCATTGACTTCTTAATTGCCGAATTTGGCGGGTAAATATACCGTTAAATACCGCGCCACAGTGATACTAATTTTGGGTGTATCGCAAGACTTTATGAATTGCACATAGGTTGTACAACAAGGAAATGTTAACGCCTCATGACCTGCTGACTTTGGCATTGTAAATTGAATAGGAAAATGCCAATAACAAGCAAATAGCAGCCGGGATATATAAGGCATAAAAATTTAAAATACTGAAAAAATAGGCACCGAATGAGCCACCCGAAATGAAGCCGATCATAATTAAGATAAACAATGATGCCTTTCTTTTATCAAATGGTTCACCCCTCAACCTCGCCCCTAACATAATACCCAAATCAGTAAATATACCCGTTAAATGGGTTGTTCGGATAACAGCGCCACTGTAAGTAGTGACAAGTGCGTTCTGTAAGCCGCAAGCCGCTGAAACCCAATAATTACTTTGCACTGAGCCTTGAGCTAAGAAATATATAGATCCCAAAATAAGCATGGCTTCTAAAGCCAGAAGACCACTGTAATTACGACCCAATTTTAATGCGCCGCTACGCAGGAAATAACCTGATATTACAGAACCCATTAGGAAACTAAGGATAACTAAAACCAAGTGAAGCACATCAGAAAAATTGGCGTTTATAATTCCGGTTCCAAGCAGTGTCGCGGTACCAGATAAATGTGAAACGGCTTGGTGTTGAAAACCTAATAATCCAATAGAATTAATAAGCCCAGCAACCAGAGCAAGCACAAATGAGCCATATTCTACCCAGCGGGGTAATTTTGAAATCACGACAACTCTTTAAGCTAAAAATAGCTTGTTAAATGGAATGCCGTATAAGGTGAATTCCATTGTAATTTTATTGCGATGAACAGTAGCAAATTTATTGTTAATTACAAATCGAGAATCAAACATAGCTATCCTAAATCAAATAAAACACAGGGAAAAAGCCTAAGCCTATTGTCGCTGTATATAAATTATTCTGCTGGCAGAAAATGAGCTTCAAAAAGCAACTGGAGTTCTTTCAATTCTATGGCCTCAACCGCCAAATAATGGCACTTAATGACATCATTGAATTATTTGGCGCTATAAGCATCTGGTTTCAAAGCTGGGAATTCAGCATGTATTGCGAATTTGTATTGAAATTCGATACCCATCTGCAGCACTATTTTATACACTATCAGCCTATTCAAATTCATGAGTCAGATATGAGTATACCGGTAGACGTTTTACAAGCAGTTGCCAACGTAATGAGAGCAGAGCGCGTTGTCAGTACTCAACTAATCCAACCGTTATGGGGGGGATACGGTGAGCTTTTTCGAGCCTCATTGGACGGTAGCCAGTATACCTCGGTGATAGTTAAACATATCAAATTGCCCCAACCCAAAGTGCATCCTCGCGGTTGGAACACGCCTATCTCTCATCAGCGAAAGTTGAAATCATATCAGGTGGAATTGCACTGGTATCAGCACTACGCCAATCATTGTCTGCCGCAATGCCCAGTACCCAAGTGCCTGTATGTTAATGAGTTGGATGATGAAATATTACTCATCATGGAAGATTTAGCCACGCTAGGATTTGAGCATACCGTCACCAGTTTTGAGCCTACTCCGCTTAATTTTAAATTTACTCATAGTAACTTCGAACCTGACAGTTCTACCCACGAGTCAGTGGCAGACGTTCCACAAATCAATCATAAAAAAATAGAGGCATGCTTGTCTTGGCTGGCTTATTTCCATGCTCAGCACCTGGCGATTGAGCCAGATGGTTTGTGGGAGTGCGGCAGTTATTGGCACCTAGCAACCCGTCCTGACGAGCTAGAAAAACTAACCGATGTGCCATTGCAACAAGCCGCAGAACGAATAGATAAAACATTACAGCAATGCCAGTTTCAAACGCTTATTCATGGTGACGCTAAGTTAGCTAACTTCTGTTTCACCACCGCTGGAACTCAGGTTGCAGGCGTTGATTTTCAATATGTCGGCCAAGGTTGCGGCATGAAAGATGTGATCTTATTGCTGAGCAGTTGCTTGCCCTATCAACGCTGTGAGCAGGACGTACCGGAACTGTTGAACTATTATTTCAGACTCTTAAAACAAGCACTCATCGAGCAGCAACCACATATTGACCCACAAGCCGTGGAAGATGAATGGCGCCCGCTTTATTCTATCGCTTGGGCTGATTTCCAACGTTTCATGAAAGGCTGGAGTCCGACGCATTGGAAGATCAATAGCTATACCGAAGCACTGACTCAACAAGCGTTAACACAATTAAACTCCGCTGAACAAGGTAAATAGAGATAATGAAACTAACCGATTGTCAGCTGGAACAGCTACTCCAACTCGCCACAGAGGCGGCATTAAAAGCAGGCTCGTTCATCAACAACGTTGATAGGCGCTCACTACAGGTACACAATAAACAGGCGGGATCGAGTTTGAGCGCGCAGGTGGTAACGCAAGTCGATTTGGACAGCCAAGCCATTATATTGGAGATACTGCAGCCAACTATCGAGCAATATGATATTGCCCTGTTGACCGAAGAAAATGCCTGCGAGGAGGATGTTGCAACTCACGCCCGCTTTAATAAAGACTACTTCTGGTGTATCGACCCACTCGATGGCACCCTGCCCTTTATTGAAGGTGGGAATGGTTTCGCCGTGTCTATCGCGTTGGTCGATATGGCTGGTAACCCGATCATTGGCGTGGTGCATAATCCCTGCACAGGCGATCTCTACCAAGCCATCAATGCACAACCACTGATATCAGTCGTATTGAAAAATGGCTTGCCTTGGCGACCTGAGCAGCCTAAGAAAAATAGCCATGCATTAAGTTTGTATATAGATCGCAGTTTCCAGCAAGACTCACGCTATCCGACAGTCGTTGAACAATTATCAACGCTTGCAGGACAACAAGGACTGGAATTACAGGTAATCAAAAACTGCGGCGCGGTCATGAATGCCATTGGCGTACTCGAAAATCCACCAGCGTGTTATGTGAAATTACCCAAAGCGCAGCTCGGAGGCGGCAGTTTATGGGATTTCAGTGCGACAGCGGCAATAACCCAAGCACTGGCGGCTCAATATTTAGCGTCATCTTCAGCTGCGTTTTGCGCAGTCAGTAATTATCAGGGTGGTGCCTTAGATCTTAACCGTAGTGATTCTAATTACATGAATCATCAAGGGGTGCTGTATAGCAATGGCGTAGGTACGTCCGGTAACCAGTACGGTTTATTTACTTAATCCGGTCTTTGTAGGCTAAACGGCACCGTAATAGATGCATATTCCCCGCCTCCTAATCGCGCCAGCGGTTTAACTTTATCTGCCGCAATTTTCATTCGGTTTTTATTATCTTGAATCACCACAGAGTCATTAATATAAAGCTGCTTCACTTCAACAAAGATCAGTGTTTGCGGCGCATCACCCAACTCTTTAATGTCATAAAGCTCACAACCATAAGCGATATCACATTGCGCTAATCGCGGTAAGGGAAAATCTGCAAATGCCGTGGTGGTTAATCCGGTATTGGCAAGTTCAGATTCACCGTGCGCTAATGTCGCAGCTGTCTGCGTGACGAGTGCGGCATGATCTGCCGAAGCTATGTGGATGACCATTGTTTTATGCTTAAGAACGTTAGTGAGGGTATCTTTGCTATCACCATTGGGTTTAGTGCCAACAGATATCATTAATAAGGCAGGATCACTCGATACAGCAGTGAAATAGGAAAACGGGGCTAAGTTATAGTTTTCATTACCTGAATCGGTGAGCGCCCAGGCAATCGGACGTGGAATGACGGTTTGAGTCATCAAGTGGTAACGCTGATTGGCGGAAAAATCGGAAAAGTTTAACTGCATGTCACTAACTCCTTGTTGTAGCAAAGGAGCATCGTGACATACTAAACATTTAATTGCTGATATTTTTTAATCAAGCCGTAATGTATACCAGAGGTAACCCTGACACATACTGGCTTATTTATCTAGGGTAACAGGGGTTACAAAACCCGGTGGTTTAACCGCAAGTACCGAACAGTCGATCCGGTTGAGGATCATTTCAGCAGTATTGCCCATAAAAAATCCGGAAATACCCGAGCGAGCCACTGTCCCCATGACCACAATATCAGCCTCAATCTTGTCGGCAAAAGCGGGGATCTCTTTATGGGCTTGGCCTTTAAGTAAATGCGATTGGGGGTTGAGATATTCAAAAGAATTCCGTCCCAATTTATTCATTATCTCATCCATGATTTTGTTCAAACTCTGAGTATGCTGTTGCTTTATCTTCTCGGTATAAATCACGATATCTTTCTCTGCTATTGCGGCAAACCCGCTGCGTAAGTCTCTTTCGCCAGTGGCTTCCCATGCATGAGCAATATGCAGTTCGGCGAATTCAGACAGTGCTAACGAACTCGCCATATCGATAACTTGATGGGTAAGTAAGTTTCTGGTATCTAATTCTTCCGATGGGACATCATTATCGACATCCACAGCAGCGAGAATACGGCGGTATGATTTGGGGGTATCCGACTTAACTAACCAAACCAGACAAGGGCATTTACGTAACAGATTCATGTCATTACTGCCGATCAAATTCTGCAATCGGCCGTTAATTTCGGCAGCCTTAATGACCATGTCATAATCGTTACGAAGCACCTCGCGAATGACTTCCAAATACGGAATACCGATAAGCACCTTGGTTTGGATTTCAAGTTTATCGTGCCAAGGGTCGATCAATTCTTGCAGTTCTTTTTGATGCTCCGCCACTATGCTGGCCTGGATCTTATCAAGCGATAGAATACTATTGGGTATTTTTATATTGGACGGTATTTTTTCAATAACTTTGGCAACCGTCAGTCGAGCTTGGTTGTTATTTGCTAACGCTACAGCCCGCTCTAACGTCGCGGCACTGTTAGGATCAGACGTTACGACACAAATAATATTTTTAAATCGTTGCATATCACTGTCCTATAATAATCCATTCGATCTATGTGTCGATCATGATTTCATTTGTAAATGGGGGTTTAAAATCGATCTTTTATCTAGTAGTAATTATGGACTCAATTTATGTTTCTTGCCCCTTCTTGCAACAGAAAAGCTGTTTTCCCTCACATTATATAGGGTTAATATGGTGGTATCGATAAACTAAACTGTATTTATATATTGGTGTGCACAGCGCTTGTGCACATTTCTTAATTAATCTTGGCTAATGCTTCGGCATCTAGCATAAGGTCCTGCGCGTTATATAAATCGAGCAGTATTAAACATAAGCCATGATCCAATAACCAGCTGCGCAAGATACTTAGCAATACTGGCCTATAATAGCGCGCAATTTTTGCAAACCCTTTCCTTTGTTCGCGGTTTTCCAAGCGAGATAAACGCTGGCGGATTCATGCTCAGCTGCCAGCTTAATTTCAAC
>NZ_JASJHF010000309.1:0-10439 GCF_033791185.1 Moritella sp.
TTTCATTGAGATAGATTTCAAGCCTAAGAGAGGTAGTTAAATGCTGTATAAAAAAGTGATGCAGGATCTTAAATCCCGCATCGACTCAGACGAATTTAATATTGGCGATACTTTATCGACAGAAAAAGAACTGATTGAATATTACTCCGTCAGTCGTATCACGATCCGTAAAGCAGTCGATGAGCTGGTTAAATTAGGTTTAGTAGAGAAAAGACAAGGTGCGGGATCGTCAGTAATAGGCAAGACTATGACGGGGTCAATGTTGAACTTGAGAAGTACGATCGAATACATGACCGAATATGGTGTTAATTTAGAATACCAAGTGGCAGAGTTTACGCTTATTAATCCAGATGAAGAGGTCGCTAAAGCTCTGGATATAGCCAAAGATGACAAGGTATACTTTATTCGTCGTTTTAAAATTATTAATAGCGTCCCTGCTATGTATGAAGATTCTTATATGCCAGTCGCTATGTTCCCACAAATGAATATCATGTCATTGCAAGGTTCTAAGTATCACTACTTGGAGAGTGAATTGGGGTTTGAAATTGATGGTGCAATACAAGACTTTGAAGCGATCATGCCGGATAAGCACATTTGCGAAATTTTGGACGTCTTACCCAAGATCCCTATTCTGCGCTTACTTTCTACTGGCAAGCTAAAAGATGGGCGGATATTTGAATATACTAAAACTAGTTTTAAGCCGAACACCTACTCCTACAAGCATTATGTAAAACGCTGAGTTGTTTACGTACTTAAATTAATTCCTGCAATTAGTTGCACGTCTTTGTTGCGCGCGTTCCCCAGAGTTTTTATTCATGCGGGGAGTTGAAGCCCCGTTGACTACTTATACTCGCTGTTTAACACCGCCATTATATAAGTACTGTTTAGATTTACCTCTAAAGGGTAGTTTTTTCTTGCCATAAATTAAAATGACAATAGAATCATTCGCATATTAAGTTTTGTTGATAATTAACAGGGCTTAAAAAATAATTAACAGGACTGCACACTTTTCAGAATAGATTTAAATGTCAGATTAGTGTTTTATATTATTCATCTAATTAGTTGCTATTGATTAGGATGGATAGATTTTGAAAGTCGAAGCAGCCTGTTATTTAAATGTTGAACTTCAGTAAGCATAAGGAGATAAAATGGGATTTTGGAATGTTGCTGAAAAGGTTGCAAAACATATAGGAAATGCTGCAAAGGCTAATACGGTTAACGCTAAGGAACGCCTATATCAGAAAAATAAGAATGCAGTCATTGGCGGTAAATCTATTTCGCAATGGGAAGGTTGCTGGAAACCCATCGGAATATTGTCTAATGCTAATTTTACCCCCTACAACAAATCCGTGGGGTTATACCGTGCTAAGTTAGGCGGGCGCGTTGTTTATATTGGTAGGGCCCTTGAGTCTTCTAATGGCGGCTTTAGAAAACGTTTAAGTGACTACCGAAGAAAAAGTGATAGTGCTAGGAAACATGGTTCGGGACAAAAAATGAATTTACATAATGACCAATTGCAAATCGATATTTTAGTTACTGGTGGAAATGAGTCTGCAGCAGATGTCGCTAAAAAACTTGAAGTATTGCTGGTAGGTAAATACAAACCTGAGTGGAATAAGCAACTGGTGTAAAGCGTTATTTAATTGGATGCATAACGACAGTCATTATTATTGCAAAATAATGACTGTAAAAACAACATCAGCTTACGCGCTAATTAATAAGGCGTTGCTTAATGAAAAACTGAATCCCCAATTTAGTGCAAAATTGCCCTTCGATTTACCATTACAAAAAATTATCAAAAACATAAAAATTGATAATTTTACTTAATTATTCCTTCTACCTATACTCATCACATCAAAACAGACAAGCAACTAACAACGCAAAAGTGAGAACATTATGAAGATGAGTCATGTAGGAATTATGGTTGGCGACATGGATAAAGCTGTTGAGTTTTATACTAAAGCATTAGGTCTTAAAACTGTCATGGGCAAGTCTGCCGTTATCGAAGAGAAGCAAACTGCAATTGGCGCTATGTGTATTGCCGTATTTGGCGAGGGTTTTAAAGGCTTTAATATTGCTCACCTTGTGACTGAAGATGGTGTTGGCTTTGAACTGTTTGAAATGAAAGACCGCGAAGAAAAACATAAAGTTGATTTCACTAAAATTGGTATCTTCCATTACTGTTTAGAAACAGATGATTTCGACGGTGTTATTGAGAAGGTGAGACAATATGGTGGTAAAACAAGAATGGAAACGATGCGCTACCATCCGGAAGACGAGAACCGTCCTTATAAAATGGTCTACTTAGAAGACCCGTTTGGTAACCTTTTTGAACTTTACTCACATACATACTCAGAAACGTATTCTTCTGAGTACGAATAAACTGAATTTATAATGAACTGATGTCGTGGTTAATTATTAAGGTTCGTTGAAAAAGCCTCCCTAGTTAGAGGCTTTTTTGATCTGACATAATATTCGTAATAGCCAAGGGTATTAGGCTCTTAGTCTGTGGCAAAATAAATTTATACCACTACAGTTAAAATCACTCTTTAGGGTAAAGAATGGTAATTTTCCCTGTTTATATGTTTTAGATGATGTGACGAGTGGATATACTTTCACATTCACTGTTTTTCGAGGTCGCCATGATAAAAAAAGCTCAATTTTCAAATCAACTGTTTCATCCAAAGTTCTGGTTGCTCTGGTTTGGTGCTGGCTTGGCTCGTTTAACTCAGCTGCTGCCTTTAGATAAGCAGATGAAGATCGGGGCTACTATCGGCCGTTTAACGAAAAAGCTTATTAGCCGTCGCGTGCATATCGCTAAGCGTAATTTAGAACTCTGTTTTCCTGATATGCCCGAGGCAGAGCAAGCACAATTACTGGAGCGAAACGTTGAGGAGATCGGCAAGGCTATCTTCGATATCGTTAATGCCTGGTGGTGGTCTGACGAGAAAGTTCAGCGCCATATGACAATTAAAGGTCAAGAGCATATCGAACAGACGCTCAGCGATGGTCATGGCGTGATCTTGTTTGCTGTACACTGTTTACCTCTTGAGATGGGTGCCAGAATATTTGGCCAGTTCCACCCCGGCGTCGGTGTTTATCGCCCACATAAAAACCCCGCAATGGAGTATATGCAGGTGAAGGGTCGTCTTAGATCGAATAAAGGACTTGTTCCTAAGCGCGATCTTCGTCAGATGGTTCGCTGTCTGCGCAATCTGGATGTGATCTGGTATACGGCCGATCAAGATTTCGGGCGTTCAAGCGCAACCTTTATTCCCTTCTTCGCGATGCCTGATGCCGCAACAATCACTGGCGCAAGCACCTTAGCTCGGCTTGGCAAGGCAAAAGTGCTGCCATTTAGCGTAGTACGTAATACCGATGATAAGGGCTACACCATCGAAATATTACCGCCGCTAGATGATTTTCCGAGTAAAGATGAAGTTGAGGATACCAAGCGAGGCAATGCTATTATCGAACAGATAATTAATAAAGATCGAGCTCAATACATGTGGCTACACCGACGATTTAAAACCCGCCCAGATCAAGATTCGCCTTCTGTATATAAATAACGGTCGTGATTGTCGTAGCTCATTGAGCAGGCCTCCTCATTGGGGGCTTTTTTGATCTCGACATTAAATTATTGCAAGGCTAAAATAGCCCCATCTATGTTTTAAACAGATTCTTTTAATAAGGTATTACCATGAACGTTTATCAGTGTTGTGACAAAATCCGTGAACTGTATTCATTAATTGGCAGTGGTGATCAGGGTTATATTCCAAAAGCGATTAGCTGTGCGCTTAAAGCGCTAAACGATGTTGCCAGTGATGAATCCTTGCCTGAAGAAGTTCGTGATAATGCGGCCTTTGCTGCAGCGAATTTACTTATTTCAGACTTTGAAGATTAGTCCTTATTTTCATAGCTTAAACAAGCAGTCCTAATATGGTAGAACAGCATAAAGTTGGATTGCTTTCACCCCCTTTTTTAATGCCAAAAGTAACTACCAATACAAGAACTGGGCTACAGCCTGTTGTTCTTACACTCAGCCCGATATGCTACTGATCACGTTTTTTAAGGTTTTTATAAATTTCACTGAGAAATTCAATGTCTTCTTTTGGTGCCGCAAGCATTTGATCGAGAAAATGTAAGGTACTTGCTGAGAGAGGCAGTTGCCCGCCATGCAGTCGCTCCAGTTCCGTCATCGGGAATATTTGCAGGATACTGATATCAAGTGCTTTGGCAATGCGGAAAATATCCAGCAAGGTAAAATGACTGCGTCCTTCACGATCCATCTTTTCATAAAATGACGAGCGGCCAAGATTGGCTTTTTGCGCCAGGGTATTCTTAGACAACTTTGAATGTACCACCATGGTTTCGATGCGCTCAATCACCATCATGCGAAACTCCCGTTCTGCTACGCCGAAGAACTCAAAGCCCTCTGTTTTTATCTCTGCCATAATTTGTGCCTTTCCGGATATCTGGAATTTAGCATAGCATTTCATCCGAATAATGGACAAATGTTTCGATAGTATGGCTTCAACGCTTAGGGGGAATCCCCAAGCGATCAATTAATGAGGACTGAATTATGCTAACTTTTAAACGTACGGTTATTGCTGCGACAGTAGGACTATCGATGTTATCTGGGGCGGCTAGCGCTATTTCATTAGAGCCTGTAGCAGGCTTGAATGTACAGCAACCATATTACGCGCCAGAGCATTTTGTTCAGCAAACCAGCATGCCGATAGTCGATATTAGAGGTGTACCAGCCGCTAATTACGCAAAGGTATTTGAGGCGCAGATTGGTGAGCAGGTTCGACGTGGTATTAAAGATGCCAAACATGTTTATCAGCTTGCGGGTGTTGATTTTACTCAGTTTGAAAAACAATCAAAACAGGTGCTAGATAATTCTCGTCAGTTAAACCCTGAGTACTTTGTTATTGTCGAAGCCTTGGCAAAAGTTGGCGGCGTCTCGGTCGAAGAGATGCTTACCTTAAGTCAACTGGATGCAGCATTAGCTTCTGCGGTGACGGCGTCGTTGAAAGGTTGTACTACCATTAGTTTCGATGGTACGGGTGTGGTAGGGCAGGTGAACGATACCCCATCCTTATCTGGTGGTAATTATTGGGTTTTACAAGCGGATGATTTTATCCAAGTCATGGCGTCAGGTTTCTATGGTTCAGGACAAACACTAGGCAAAGACTTAGGGGTAGTGATCAACTTTCAAGGCACCGACTCTAAAGGCGTTGGTCTAGACTCGCCGATGGCGATAGAACTCGGCGCGTTACAAAACTATATCGTTCGACATGCTAAATCCGTGGATGAAGCGGTGAAAATCCTAGAAAAGCATAGAACGGTGGTGGCATCACACTTTAATTTCGCAGATAGCCAAGGTGGTTCGGTCGGCGTTGAAATGCTAAAAGAAGGCAATTACGTGATTAAGCGTGCAGCTGGCGTTGGCCATGCTAACCACTCTGAAAAAGCAGGCGTTATGCAAGCTTTCGCAGAATCTGTAGGGATGGCTGAGAAAAGTAAACAGCGTACAATCGCAACCGCTTATACTGAATGGCGTGCGGAGTTTGCGCAGCAATTTATTGATAATACCCCAGAGGGTAATATTGATGCCGCAAAATATGTGCTTAATACCAAACCAATTGCTCAGCATGCAGCATACGGGTCGGACTTTATTACCACGTTAACCGCGGTAATGGATACCAAAAAAGGCTGTATGGAAGTTGCACCGGGTGTGGGTGAATGGAATAACTTCCAAGAAGTATGTTTTAACGAAAAATAATAATTTCATTTCAATAATCTGTAGTAGCTAATTGACAGAAGCCTCCATTATTGGGGGCTTTTTTGATCTTGTTTTTTGTGATTTGTCGATTTGATGAACAAAGCATACCTAGTAAATACACCTGAAATAAGCCATTTTACCTGTTTATATCAATCTGAAAATATCGAGTATGTAATAATTCCAGCTTATATAAGGGGTTAAGCCTAGGCATGGTTTTTCAGAGATAATTATTACCCTGATCTCGCTTGGTTAAATAGTGTTATCTCACCAAGAAGTAGATGTCTTACGATTATGGATTTAACTTGCTTATGTATAGCTGAATTTTTTATTTTGTTGGAGTGAGAGAATGACAAAGAATGTGAACAAACTAACTTATAGTGTGCTTATTTCTATTTTTATAAGTCTCGTATTTGTCAGTCTTTATGCCGCGATTAATTATAATAAATACTTTCACAGATCACATTCTTCTTTTACCAGCCGAGTGAATGAGGTCAATGCTAATTTTGATAACTACGGTTATATCCTTAACCTAGTCACTGACTTGTGGGATGTTAATGCCCATAAAATAAATTCGACACGTGATAATAACGATGGTCGATTTCTGCATCATGCTTTGGAAGGTGAAACAGAGCAGGGAGTACAGGTGCTTAATTTTATGAATTCTTTAGATTTGAGAATTTTAAAAAAGCTGAATGATAGTAAGATCCGTCCTTTCGTGCGTAGTATTGATAGTAATGAACTTATCGCGTTAATGGATTTTTCTGACGAAACGTTACAAAAGACATTTAAAAAAGAACGCTGTATCGAAACAGACTCTTGCGGTGAGAATACTGATGAGGTTCATTATTCTAACGTACACAATACATTAATAGATGATAAGCCAAGCGTTATTATAATGAAACGACTCAAAGGCACATCGTTTTACATTATGCTTCATATGTCGTTAGAAGATATGAGCGCGTTTAGCGTCGACTTAGCCCCTTTTTCGATGGTATTTGAGGATAAACCGTTTAAGTATATTGAGCTTTATTCTGATGACTACACATCAATTTTCAATCGAAATACGGATGTTGTTTTTTTTCACGAAAGTAAGTTTGGTTACCTTATAACTGAAAGGCACGCACTGCTTGCGCCAATTCAAAGTATCATTCCGTTGTTTATTGTTTGCTGGCTATTTTTGGCGATCATTTTCTATATGTTATTACACCTAAACTTAAAAAATGCACTCATTAGAGAAAAAACAGTTCGCTCAATTACCGATAAATTGACGGGTGTTTACAATCGTGACTTCATTGAATTAGCGCTAATGAAAGAAGGTATGTTGAATGGTGGCGGCACTGTTATCTACCTTGATGGCAATAAAATCAAAATGATTAATGACAAATTTGGCCATGACTACGGTGATATCGCGATTAAGATGATTTGTGATGCGGCTAAGTCTTGTATCAGAAAAGAGGATTACATTATACGCATGGGCGGCGATGAATTTGTCGTTGTGCTTAAGGGGTGTAATGAGTCGGCTGCGTATCTCGTGTTTGACAAAATAGCCGCAGTGCTGAGATTGCAATCACAGAGTAAACTCCCCTTTATTGAAAGTGGTGTTTCCGTTGATCCGGGATATTGTGAGTTTACTAATAGCGAAGACTTTGAAAGTGCAATTACTAAGTCTGATCTTGAAATGCTGAAACAAAAAGATGCGAGTAAACAAGGACGAAAATAGAAAGAGTTAACCGCTTCGAACAAGACAAAATGAGTCTGTATGCCTCTTTGCTGGTTTTCATTGTATTATGGCTATAGATAAATCGAAGGAAGGGGTTAACAATGAAAAAATTAATTTATATCGCATTGGCTTGTGTCAGTGTGTTGGCATTAGTGAATGTCACTCGTTATATGGGTGATAACACTAGCAAGGTAGCTGGTTATCATTCTGAAGTGATATTGACGTTATTTAGCATGAAGACCAGCAGTGATTTTGTTATTAATCTGCCCGATATCAATACGGATACAGATGCAGGCGTTAAACTGACGTCGATAATTGGCTTAGGGACGCAAGAAGGTAAAGCGCAGGGTAATTATCAAATCGATGAAGAGCGTGGTGAGGTATTACTCGACTATATGCGCATTAATACTTTAGGCCCGATCACTGCTGACAATCGCATGTATTTTGTCGCGCCATTTAGTGTCAGTAATCAAGGTAGCGGGGTATTCACTTATGTTGGCTTGTTTGAGCAAGACCTTGATAACCAAACCATCCAACACTTAGATTCTTATTTTATTGGCGACCGAATTCAGCTTAATGAAATGCGACTTTTTGATGCTAAAATCGAACTCTCATTCAACCAACATGGCGAGCAACAAGCGTATGCTGAAGCGCCAACTGAAACAGTGTATTTAACGCTTGGTGTTGATGATGTGAGTCCGACTAAGTTGGTTAAGTATTTGTTTTAATATTTCGACAACAACTTTTTAAGCTCTTCTTTGCCGTTCAATGCATCATTCTATTTTTAACTTCTATACTTGGTTTGAAACAAATAGATCATAACAGCGAAAAATACCTTTCACGTTATGTTATTGAGGGCCTTGATATGTCAAATTCTATAATTAATACACTATGTTTAAAAATTGTTCCCATTGCAATACTGGTGTCTGCCACTTCAGGGTGTGCTAATAGCGAGAAACAGTATAGCCAGCTTTTAGACGCCAGACCAACCCCAGTTGCTACAGCGGCTATCACTGAGGAATGTAGCTGGATTGATCAGGAGTTATCGGCAATTGATACAAATATAGCCACAATTAAGACCACCAAAGGCTTCTATGCGTTGTACGGTCCTACCGCGGTAATGCAGGAACAGAGACGTATTAACCTGTTAAATGCTCACGCTAAAAGCGTCGGATGCAGTGACGACACTATTTCATAGCGTCACCAGTTGTTGCATTGCTTGGCTAAGCATATGGCTCATCAACTTCACTTAATGATGAGTCTTAGATTTAATCAATCAGCGAAAGGGAATCTAAAATTCCTTTACCACTGTGGATCCCGCCCTCATTCTCACTCGCAGGTTTGCTGCGAATCAAATAACCAGCGTAGCCCTCCGATGCCGTCACCGGCTCACCATTGTAATACGCGGTAAACAGACCTATTTCACTGACCAAATCGTTTATTTGAATTTGTACTCCATCGCGCACTGCTATTGTTGGCGTCTCGCGTTCATGAGGATACAAACGCAACATTAACGCCCATGCGTCATATTCTGCTGGTACAAGTTGATTTAATTTCTCGCTAATATCTTCACCAAAAATGCAGTGACCGCCACCTTCACCTTGATTCTTTAATACCCACTCTTGTTTGTCTGCATGGTTGTTAAACCAATTGATAGTGTTTTTATCCACCGGTTTCATATCCGCAAGCACACTTTTGACCAGTCGTGCTTCTGCTAACGTTAGTCCCCAGCGAAGATACTCTTGGGCTGGCATTATTGTGAGTCGCATCTGTATGGTTTTACTGGTCGCCAACTGCTGACTGATAGTGGCATTCACCGCTACATTATGTTGTTCGATAAACAGTCTTGTCTGGCTTAACGTCTGGCAACATACCGATTCATTCCGCTCTGGAGAATAGTAGTCTGAATATTGGTAGCCAGCGCGTAGATAGACTACATCGATAGCGCCGACGCCCTCTAACATTAAGCGTTGGTTGTCGCCAGTGGCAAGCTGGGTACTGAGCTGCTCAAACGTCCGTCTGACTGTGCGCAAGCCATTTTTCTGTAATGCGATCTCAAGTAAGTGCTGGTCGTAAACATTATCCTCATTGGCTTGGATCACCATCAAGAAGGTTGGCTTAGATTGGGGCATGTCGGTCGTAAATGTCGCTTGGATTTTTTTAGCTGCTTGAGTAATACCGTAAGCGAGTTGTTCGAGGCCTTGATTCTCTGCTGGTGTAGCGGGGCTATTTACCGAGCTCGTTTCAGACCATTTACGATAAACGGCAGGCCATTGGTTTGCCAAAAAGGCGTGAAACTCTGTCGCTCGTTGGCCAAAGGGGGCCATGCCAGCCGCAATACCATTAAACTCGATGACTTTCGCGCCGTGTTGACGGTCATCCATAAAATCGGTGCGCATTAACAGTAATGGCTTGCGTGCCGGGGTAAGGCGTTGGCCTTTATCGCCGTGTGCTTGCTGATGAAGTGCTAATAAGCGACCGAAAAACGGGTCGGCTTTGGCCATGTCTTGTAATGATGATTGCAGGTAATCATGGTCTTCAGACAGGTTGCTGATTAGCTTGGTGATCAGCGGTGTTACTTTACGCAAGTGTTCATACACTTCACGCTTCATTGTCATTGGCGCAATGCTAAAAGGGCAGTGTCTTGCAGTGTTGTCTGCTTGACGAAATGCGACGCCATGCATGATTGCCCATTCAGTGGCGTCTTCAATTACGTGTTGTGGGATCATTGAGCTTGCTTTGCTATTCATTTCTGCTCCAATAAAGGGGTTACTGTTTTTGCGCTTGGGTGATTTTGCCATTCAGATAACATAGTTACGGAGTCTCAAGTTAATCGACTTACGGTACTCATTATTTACGGTACTTATAGCCTGACGCTGTCATACACCAAAGATGCAAAAAATTACCAACTTTGTTTATTTTATTTACATC
>NZ_JASJHF010000310.1:0-11802 GCF_033791185.1 Moritella sp.
GCGGCGATACTATCAGCACCATGAAATTGCACTAACGTCTCCAACTGCTCGGCTTTCTCAGCGCCAAACTCTGGTAAACCTTTACTAAAAGCATTACGCGCTATATCTAAGGTATGATCGAGATGGTCTGCCGCTAACAAAGGTCCAAAACCTTTACGATTTGGTGCTAGCCCGCCCACCGAAATACCGCCAAAATTCACGCCATGGTAACCAAGCTCACGGCCAATAAAACGAAATTTACCGGTATTACCTTTCGCTTGTTGATAGGCCATCGCGATTTTCATTGCGCTTTCGACAGCTTCTGAGCCAGAGTTGGTGAAGAAGACCTTGTTTAAACCAGGAGGCGTAAACTCAATCAGACGCTCTGCAAATTCAAAACCGATATCATGCCCAAAGTTAAATGGTGAGCTGTAATCGAGTTTAGCGACTTGCTTAGCCATAGCATCACCGATCTCTTTACGACCATGCCCCGCGTTCACACACCATAAACCTGCTGTGCCATCTAACAATTCGCGACCATTATCAGCATAACAATACATGCCTTCAGCACGATTTATGATACGAGGGTTAGCTTTAAAATCACGGTTTGCGGTAAACGGCATCCAGAATGCGTCGTAATTAGTTTTATTTTCCATCAGTCAGACCTTTATATGATTATGTTGATATGGTTGCGTTGTTATATGATCGTGTATTACATGCAATCAGATTAGACTGCCGCTCCAGCAAGAAAAATCACCGTGAATAAAAATAAAGGTTTAGCATTTTCAAACATTAGGCTTATCCGCCATCCATTTCTTCTTGTAGAAATGTAACCAATGCTTGTGATGCTTGGGATAGGTAATGACTTGCTTTCCAACCTATCCCCAAATGTAATGGAATACAGGGATCAAAAGGCACTGTCACGAGTTCGCCATCTTCGGCCAAAATAATAGGTAAACAAGTCGATATACCTATTTGCTTGCGGACGAGAGATTTCAACAATTCAATTAAATTCGTTTCAAAACGAATATCAGGGTTAATTCGATGTTGCTGACAATAACTGCTCACCGCTTCCCGTAGAAAGTAACCTTCGCGGAATAGAACCAAAGGTTGACCGCAAAATTGCTCGAGTGTGACGCTATCGCGTTGGGCAAATTCATGCTGCCGTGGTACACAAGCCACAATTTGTTCTTTAGCTAAAGTAATGCAACGGATATTGTCATAATTCCTATCGGCACGGATCATCGCTAAGTCTAATTCGCCATCAACCAGCATTTTAGCTAAAGTCGCCGTCCCCGCTTCATGAATATTAATTTGAATACCAGGGTAGCGCTGTTTGAATAATGCCAAGATCTCAGGGAGGTAGTAAGATCCGATCATGGCTGAAACGCCGAGATTGATGATACCAGACTCAAGCCCCTTAAGTTCTTGTAGCTGTATTTTGGCTTGTTTGACATCCGCTAAAATTTTCTGCGCATGCATCAACAATACTTCGCCATCACTGGTAATACTCATCTTGCGCTCAGCTCTGTTAATCAGTTTCAATGCCAGTTGTTTCTCCAACTTCTGAATGCTCATACTCAATGCTGACTGCGCAATCCCTAACTCCTCAGCTGCCTTAGTAAAGTTCCCCGTTCGCGCTAACACCGTAAAATAATACAGCCTTTTAAAATCCATAATTCAACGTCCTTATTGCACTTCAATCCGCAGCGATAGCGCAGTTAAATTATCAACGCTATCGCTCTACTCATCAACACAGTACCTAATTATCAACCACACCAAGTATCAATAAAAATGATTAAAACTATACTTATCATATATTGTGAATATGGAAAGTTATTTGTTATGGTTTTGTTAACTCGCGTCAATTGACTCACATTGAGTCCGCACGCTTTACTTGCTAAACATCTTAATTAGTTCAATAAAGAAAAGGACATCACTCATGAGCACTGCCTTAGCCACTAAAGAAAACACCACTTATTATCATGGTTTCCAAGTTACACCACATGCTGAAAATCCTCGCTTGCAAGTAATCACCATCGAAAAAGCCACGCTAGACAACTTCATAGCAGCAACAAGTCAATGGGGCTTACAAGCATTAGAATACAAACCATTTTTACGCTATGCCGTGGCAGATAAACTCGATCGAGCTTGTGATTACGAACTGGGACAATTACTCAACGAAATTATGCAAGATCGTCAAAGAGCGGCATTTTTATTACAAGCAGATGAATCTGCACAAGCGAGCTTTGTCGACAGCGATGAACAGCGTGACTTTTTCGTTATCTTATCAACGGCTATTTCTCACCTAATTGGCCTACCCAATTTTGATTCAATGTATGGTAAGTATTACGCACGATTCACGGTTAAAAATGAAGACAATAGTGATAGCTATTTACGCCAACCCCATCGCAGAATGGAGCTGCATAACGATGGCACCTATGTCGATGAGCGCACTGATTTCGTGCTAATGATGAAAATGGACGAGAAGAACATGGAGATGGGTGACTCTTTACTTCTCCATGTTGACGAATGGCAAGATCTAGCACATTTTTATAATCACCCACTGGCTAAACAAGACATTGTTTGGACCACACCACCAAGTAAAAATGTAAATTACCAAATTGAGCATCCCGTCTTCTTTGAAGAAGATAAAAACGGTAAACCACACATGCTGTTTATCGACCAATTCGCTTGCCCGCAACGCATGCAAGAAGGCTTATACTTACATCAAATGAGCGAATCATTAGAAAATGATAGTAACTGTTTCAATGTTCGCGTTAAAACAGGTGCAATGTTAGTGGTGCAAAATCATTGCTGGTTACACGGTCGTGACAAGTTTATTTCGAATCCAGGTCTAAAACGTGAATTGCTACGCCAACGTGGCCATTTTACAAAGAAATAAATAACATACGGACTAATCCAATTAGCGACCATAACCTCAACTCGGTTACTTTTCATCGACGTTGAGGTTAATACTAATTCATAAAAAGGAACTAAAGAATGAATGCAATGTATGATTATGTCATCATCGGCGGTGGTATTGTTGGCGTATCAACAGCATGGCAACTGCAACAACGACACCCTGAAAAATCTATTTTATTAGTAGAAAAAGAATCGCAATTATCACGTCATCAAACCGGTCATAATAGTGGGGTTATCCATGCCGGTGTTTACTATCAACCTGGTAGTATGAAAGCTAAGTTCTGTAAAGCAGGCGTGAAAGCAACAACCGATTTTTGCCAAAAACATCGCATCCCGGTGGACAACTGTGGCAAGTTACTGGTCGCAACCGATCAGCTCGAACTACAACGTATGCAAGATCTTTATCAACGCTGTCGTGATAACGATATACACGTAACACTATTAAACCAAGCTGAACTAAAAATAAAAGAACCTAATATCCAAGGGATTGGAGCCATTTTTGTCGATACCACCAGCATCGTCAATTACACCCTTGTCACCGAGAAAATGGCCGAGGAATTTGTGCGACTTGGTGGAAAAGTCATGCTAGATACCAAAGTCATCAATTTAGTTGAGTCTACTGAACACATCACTTTAACCTGCCAAAGCAGCGCAGCAGAAGTGAATATTACGAGTCTCTTTCTAGTCTCTTGCTCAGGCCTAATGGCAGACCGAATCACTCGAATGCTAAATATAGAAACTGACTTTCAAATAATTCCTTATCGTGGCGAGTACTATCGACTGCCCACCAAACACAATAATATTGTCAATCATCTAATTTATCCGATTCCAGATCCCGAGCTCCCTTTTCTCGGGGTGCATCTCACCCGAATGATCGATGGTACAGTCACTGTTGGGCCGAATGCCGTGCAAGGCTGGAAACGCGAAGGTTACGGTAAAATAAATCTTAATTGGCGCGATATACTAGATATGCTCAGTTTCTCAGGATTCTGGAAAGTTACGAAGAACAACTTAAAATCAGGATTAATTGAAACCAAAAACTCATGGTGGAAACCAGGTTATTTGAAATTGGTAAATAAATACTGCAACCAGATTAAACTTGCAGACTTACAGCCTTACCCTGCGGGGATCCGAGCACAAGCAGTATTAAAAGATGGGAGTTTAGTGCATGACTTTCTATTTGCTGAAAGCCCTCGTAGCTTACACGTTTGTAATGCCCCCTCACCAGCTGCCACATCGGCGATTCCAATCGGCAATTATATTTGTGAAAAAATCATGGCAAAACAAGGTATCTCAGAGAATGGTGATTTATGTCAGCAATCAGCTTAGCATAAATTATACGCTTATCTTTATGCGTTAAAAGCACCATCAACAAGGGTATAACAGCCTTGTTGATGGTTTAGTTATTTAAATATCTCGATTGTAAAAATCACCTAATGTTTTAATAAACAAAGAGCGAACTCGGCTGACAGTCGTGGTTTTTTTAGTGATCGCCATAATTTCAGAACGATAAACACGCTGCTGCTTAGCCAAACATTTTAATTGTCCCGCATCGATATAAGACTGCGCGTAACTCTCCGGTAAAAAGCCAATATAACGACCAGAAAGCAGCAAAGCTAAGCGCGAGTCGTAGTTATACGCTGTTGCTTTAATATTCATATTTGCTAGGTGGCCATTAATATTTTCTTGTGACTTCATACCAGCATAAACCGCAGGGAAACCGTTAATAACGGTGTCATTAAGCTCACTATCTGGCAAGCTAAAAAGTGGGCAATCATTACTGCAATATAAATAGCAATTATCAGTAAAAATAGCCTGATACTCCAAGCCATCAAGGCTACGATGATAAGGAATAAAACCGATATCAGCTTCTTCACTTAATACTTGTCGTTCAATTTCAGCCATCTTAGCAACTTCTGAAGTCAAGTAGACTTCACTAGCGACTTCGGCAAAATTACGGAATACGGTAGGGATACCGGCACGTGCATCCAAACTGATCGTATCGCTAAATAATACAGTTAAAGAGCCTGATAACTTATCATCTAATCCGTTAATAATATTTCTGAAGTGGTCCAATTCAGCTAATAACTTAACAGTGGCATCATAAACTACTTGCCCTTCTTCTGAGAGTGAAAAACCAGCACGACCACGACGACACAGCGTTAAGTGCAGGCGAGATTCTAAGTTTGATATATGAATACTGATCGTTGAACGACTAATATTCAGTTCGGTCTCCGCGGCAGAAAAACCGCCACAATCAGCAACTGTTTTAAATATCTTTAATTGCTTAATTTCATAATCGCCAATCTGCCCAATAGGGAAAGATATTTTTGTCATTGTTGCATGCCCATAAAACTTCAGATTTAAACGTAGGTATGTATCTAACGGATCAAATATTACTATTATGTTGTATTGTATATGAGTTTGTTGCGTTATTCTTTGAAGCTGGTAATACTTTCAGTAGAGGTCACGCACATCCAAGTTATTAATGGCTAGCTAGTCTAATAGGTGAAATAAATGAATAAGTTACAATTAGTTCAATCTCTTGCATATATCGATGGGCAGTGGACCACTGCGCAAAGTGGCGCCATGATGGATGTAATCAATCCAACGAACGGGGCAATCATAACATCGGTGCCCGATATGGCCGCTGAAGATGCAGAAGCGGCGGTACTGGCTGCTGATAAGGCCTTAGTAACATGGCGTAAAACCACCGCCAAACAACGCGCGGTATTACTCAGAACATGGTTTAATTTAATCGTTGAAAATGCAGCTGAACTCGCTAAATTACTCACCTCTGAGCAAGGTAAACCCTATAAAGAAGCTTATGGTGAAGTCATGTATGGTGCTTCATTCGTAGAATGGTTTGCCGAAGAGGCAAAGCGCACTTACGGTGATAATATTCCAGCGCCAATGCCGGGAAATCGTTATATGACGATCAAACAACCTGTTGGCGTGGTGACCGCGATCACCCCATGGAATTTTCCTGTTGCAATGATCACACGTAAAGTGGCCCCTGCACTTGCCGCAGGTTGCACTGTTATCGTCAAGCCTGGTGAAGATACGCCTTTGTGCGCATTAGCAATGGCAAAGCTCGCAGAACAAGCGGGAATTCCAAAAGGTGTGATTAACGTAGTTACGACAAAACAACCCGCGGCAGTAGGTGAAGTACTTTGCACTCATCCATTGGTACGAAAAGTATCTTTCACTGGTTCAACAGCCGTAGGTAAGCACATATTAAAGCAAGCTGCCGGAACCGTAAAAAAAGTCTCGATGGAGCTCGGTGGTAATGCCCCATTTATTGTCTTTGATGATGCAGATATTGATAAAGCGGTACAAGGTGCGCTTGTCTCTAAATATCGTAATGCCGGACAAACCTGTGTGTGTACTAATCGCTTATATCTGCATGATGCAATCTACGATGAATTTATGGCCAAGTTCACGACAGCCGTCAGCGAATTACGCTTAGGTTGTGGATTAGAAAATGGCACTGAAATTGGCCCACTCATCAATAAAAAAGCCATCGATAAAGTGTCTAGCATCGTTCAACATGCTTTAACGCAAGGCGCAGAGTTACATCTCGGCGGCCATGTGGCAAGCATCGGTGAACTCTATTATCAACCAACCATTTTAACTAATGTGACCGAAGAGCTCGATATAGCCCAGCAAGAATTATTCGGCCCAGTAGCGACGGTTTTTCTATTCACCGATGAAGCAGATGTTATTGCCCGTGCCAATAATACACCTTACGGTTTAGCTGCTTATTTTTATAGCCGTGATAATAGTAGAATATGGCGAGTAGGTGAAGCGCTAGAATACGGTATCGTTGGGGTTAATGAAGGCATAATCTCAACTGAAGTCGCACCTTTTGGTGGCATTAAAGAATCAGGCAATGGCCGTGAAGGTTCTAAATATGGTATTGAAGACTACTTAGAAATTAAATATTTATGCTTAGGCATCGATGTTTAAACATCGTCAATATAACTGATTAATCATGGGCAATATCAGCAGATATTGCCTTTTCAGTTCACGCTATTAGCAATCAGAGATAGTTCTCACACTATCACGTTCAACCAAGGTCGGTTCTAATTCGATGATCTGGTTACTTTCAGTCTTTGAGTTAATTTTTTCGAGCAACATATCCACCGCTTTTTTCCCTAAACGATGCTTAGGCTGGTGAATAGTGGTTAATGACGGGGTAATGTATTTGGCTAACTTAATGTCATCGTAGCCGATAATCGATAAATCTTCCGGCACTGAGATGCCCTTCTTACTGGCACTATTAATCACACTCATCGCCATCATGTCATTACACACAAATAAAGCCGATGGTAATGGACCATTAGCATACATTTCTGCAAAGGCTTTTTCACCGCCCTCACATTCAAAATCACCAGCGGTCACCCAGTTGGGATTAATGACTAAACCGGCCTCTTCCATTGCTTGGGTAAAACCCGCAAAGCGTTGCTGCGCAGTTAGTTTATCTAATACACCGGTAATACAGCCAATGTCGGTATGGCCTTTAGCAATCAGATGTTGAGTGGCCATATAACCACCGCGATGAGAGTTATCTTGGATCTTATCGCAGGAAAAATTAGTAGGGCCCCAATCCATTACCACGGTAGGTACCGGCTTGTGACGTTCAAACAAATTAAACCCTTGGCTTTCAACTTCGCTGCACATCAACATTAAACCATCAACACGTTTTTGTAATAACGTATCTAAATTGGCATGCATACGGGCTACATCACCTTCGGTATTACACAGGATTAAAGTGTAACCGTGCTCGTAACAACGACGTTCAACACCTTTTAATACTTCACCAAAAAATGGATTGGTTGAGGTTGTTACCAACATACCAAAGGTTTTAGTACTTTGGACTTTAAGACTACGAGCCAATGCCGAAGGTGCGTAACGTAACTCGTCAACGGCCGCTTTAACGCGCGCCGAAATATCCTCACTAACATAGCGTGTATTATTTAACACATGACTTACCGTAGACGTTGATACGCCTGCATGCCTTGCTACGTCTTTAATTGTTGCCATTGGCTAATTTTGTCCATGATATTGAGTTATATAAAAATCTAAGCTTAACGTTGTGATGATAAGAATACTTCAACTTCTGCTTTTGTTGGTATTGATGTTTGTGCACCAACCCGGGTAACCGAGATAGCAGCCGCGGCATGGGCGAAAATAATCGCATCGTTTAATGCAAGTCCTGCTTGTAAGCCCGCTAACAGACCGCCATTAAAGGTATCCCCCGCCGCCGTCGTATCAACCGCATCGACACGGAAACCAGGCACTTGCTTGCCTTCGCCACCTGAACTGATCCAAACGCCTTGGCTACCTAACGTGATCATCACTTCGCTAATGCCTTTAGCATGCAATACATTGGCCGCCACTTGCGCTGAGGCCATATCCGTCACTTTAATGCCGGTTAGCAATTCAGCTTCAGTTTCATTGGGGGTGATCAGATCTACAACGGCTAACAAGTCATCATTCAGTGGCTGTGCTGGTGCGGGGTTTAATACCACGCGCGTACCGGCTTGCTTGGCTATTTTAGCCGCTTGAGTAATAGTTGCAATCGGTGTTTCTAATTGCATCAATAATGTATCAGCTTGTGCGATCAAATCGCCATGTGGTGCGAGTCGTTCAGGGGTTAAACGCGCATTAGCTTCTGCCGAAATACAAATACTGTTTTCACCGGTTGCAGCCACTTGGATCATCGCGATACCAGTTGGCGTATCTTGTTCAACCATCACCGCTTGGGTATTAATACCATCACGGGCGAATTCGTTAAGCATCTTATGACCAAAACTATCATCACCAACGCAAGCAATAAAAGCGATATCAGCACCTAATCGCGCAGCGGCAACTGCTTGGTTAGCACCTTTAC
Organism: Moritella sp.; assembly: GCF_033791185.1. Taxonomy (GTDB): domain Bacteria; phylum Pseudomonadota; class Gammaproteobacteria; order Enterobacterales; family Moritellaceae; genus Moritella. The sequence goes on from NZ_JASJHF010000310.1 coordinate 8,801, forward strand.
CACCAGGGATCACGGCATAACCGTGGCCAAGTAAGGTTTCGCCTGGACGCGGAAAAGAAGCCACTTGTAAAACATGATCAGCATTTACACTGCCTAACACAACTAACTTATTCATAAAGAAACCTTAATACGTTGTAACTGGAGAGAATAAAACATGACTTAATAACACGATAGCTGAACACATAGCATTAAGTCATATCTTTTAATAGCAAATTGCAAGGTGTAAAGGGAGTAACGCTTCGTGCGCCCCCCTTTCATCATGACTACTGAGTGATCACTTTCAGTGGTACTGCGATATTTTTATCTACCGTCTGACCTTTAAGTACTTTGTCAGCGGTTTCAATACCAAGTGCGCCAATGAGCTCTGGTTGTTGTGCTATTGTCGCCCCTAGGATGCCACGCTTAACCGCGGCAAGACCGTCTTCTGTACCGTCAAAACCAACGATTAAGATATCTTTACCTGATGCTTGCACAGCGCGTAATGCACCCAGTGCCATTTCATCATTTTGGGCAAATACCGCTTGTACATCAGGGTTAGCGGCCAGCATATTTTCCATGACGTTAAGGCCTTTAGTACGGTCAAAGTCAGCTGGTTGGCTAGCTAATAGATCCATTTTATTCTTATCAACCGCTTGCATGAAACCTTGGCCACGTTCGCGGGCGGCAGATGTACCTGCAATGCCTTCTAGTTGGATAACTTTAGCATTCGCGCCCACTGTGTCAGTAATATATTGACCCGCCATTTCGCCACCAGCAACGTTATCAGAAGCAATGTGGCTCACTACTTTACCGCGACTTGCACCACGATCTAATGTTAATACTGGGATACCGGCACGGTTAGCCATACGGATAGCATTGGATACTGCATCAGAATCAGTTGGGTTGATTAGAATTGCTTTCACGCCACGCACGGTAAGATCTTCAACGTTGGCTAATTCTTTACTTGGATCGTTCTGTGAGTCCAGCACAATTAACTTATAACCTAAGCTTTCTGCTTTCGCTTCAGCACCTTCTTTCATGGTTACAAAGAAAGGGTTATTTAGCGTCGAAACGACCATAGCAAGGGTGTCTTGCGCCATAACGGTTGCACTGAAAGAAGCTGAAACGACAGCGGCAGAGATCAAGGTTGCTAATTTTTTCATTACATATACCTTCTTGTTAGTTAATTCTGCTGCACCAGATAGGGTGACTGGTGCTCACAGGTTTTTGTTATTATGTGTTGTCATTGCTATTGTTGTTTTTATTAATTATTGTCATTTTTTATTCATCGTCATGATTATTTCTTTTTAGTATCGACTAATACAGCCAGTAAAATAACCACTGCTTTAGCTATCATTTGGAAGTATGAAGATACATCCAATAGGTTTAATGCGTTGTTTAAGAAGCCGATAATAAGTGCACCAATCAGGGTACCCATGATACGACCTTTACCACCCGCCAGACTCGTTCCGCCTAAAACCACGGCTGCAATTGCGTCTAGCTCATAACCCATACCCGCTGTTGGTTGCGCTGATGATAAACGCGACGTCACAATCAAACCCGCTAATGCAGCCAGTAGACCACAGATGGCATACACACCGATTTTTACTTTATCTACATTGATACCCGACAAACGTGCTGCGGCTTCGTTGCCACCAATCGCATAAACATAACGACCAAAGCGCGTATGATTTAATAAATACCATACCGATGCAAATACCATTACCATCAACCAGATTGGTACCGGAATACCTAATAAGTAATCGGTACCGATTAATGAAAAGTTGTCTGCAACATCAGTAAAACCCGTCGAGATTGGGCGACCGTCGGTATATACCATAGTGACACCACGTAATAATGTCATGGTAACCAGCGTCGCAATGAAGGCTTGCACCTTACCTTTGGCGATAATAATACCGCTCATCGCGCCTAATGCCGCACCTGCAAACAAAGCCACTGGCACCGCAATCATCACCGATACTTCCATCGAAATTAAGGTCGCAGCAAATGCACCACATAGCGCTAAAATCGAACCGACACTTAAATCAATACCGGCGGTTAAGATCACTAAGGTCATGCCCACCGCAATGATCGCATTCACTGACGTTTGACGTAAAATGTTTAAAATATTACCCATAGTGAAGAAGTTAGGGTTTAGAAAAGACACCACCACAATCAATAAGATCAGGGCGATTAATGATTTTTGTTCAATTAACCATTCTTTAGTGAATAGTTTGTTCGTTAAGGTTTTAGTCATTGCATCGCCACTTATGTTGCTGGAATTGGGATTAACTGTTTGGTTTTGGCTCACGGTTTCATTTTGGTTCATAGTCTAGCCTCATCGATACGCTTGCCAACAGCACACGCCATTAGTTTTTCTTGGTCAGCATCAGCCGCCATAAACTCACCACTGATCCGGCCTTCATGCATCACTAAAATTCGGTCACTCATGCCTAATACTTCCGGCATTTCTGATGATACTAAAATGATGCTCATGCCTTCTGCTTTAAATTGATTGATTAACTGGTAGATCTCTTTTTTAGCGCCAACATCAACACCGCGCGTTGGTTCATCTAAAATAAGCACTTTAGGACGGGTCATCAGGCCTTTGGCAATCGCGACTTTCTGCTGATTACCACCGGATAAATTACCAATAATTTGATCACGGCTGGGGGTTTTGACATTAAACAAACGCATAAAATCTTCAACTGCGGTAGCTTCTTTGTGGTGGTCTAACTGCAGCCCTTTAGACAATGAATCTAACGCGCACAATGACATGTTTTCTTTTACTGATAAGCCAAGTACGAGGCCATCGCCTTTACGGTCTTCAGAAATATAAGCAATGCCATTGGCTAAACCATCACGCGGGGTAACAGGACTAACCACTTTATCGTCAAGGACAACGTCGCCAGACTGACGTGGCAGCGCGCCATAAATCGCTTTCATTAACTCGGTACGACCCGCGCCCATTAAGCCAGAAATACCTAATATCTCACCATGGTCTAAAGTAAAGCTGACGTCAC
>NZ_JASJHF010000311.1:0-30645 GCF_033791185.1 Moritella sp.
ACAACTTATCAGCAGGTAATACTGACAAGGGTCGATAACGTCACCTTAGTGAGTTATCAAATATGGGGCGACTGAAGGGGATTGAACCCTCGACAACCGGAATCACAATCCGGGGCTCTACCAACTGAGCTACAACCGCCACAAACTTGTTGTTAATCTCGCTCTGTTTTTACTATAAGTAAACATTAGCAAAACTAATCTTAACTATTTATTAATAGCTAATAAAAGTGGTGACCCCTATAGGATTCGAACCTATGGCCTACGGCTTAGAAGGCCGTTGCTCTATCCAACTGAGCTAAGGAGTCGTGGTCGGTGATAGAGGATTCGAACCTCTGACCCCCTGGTCCCAAACCAGGTGCGCTACCAAGCTGCGCTAATCACCGAACTGTTGAAGACAACGTCTGTCAACGAGGGTGGATATTACAGAGTTGCTTTGTTCGCGTCAAATAGTTTATTGAACCCAACAAACAACTGTTTAATAGTTATACACCGAACGAGTTTATCATAACAATATGCATAATTTGCCTACTAATTGCAGACTAATTATAAAATACTAACGCAAATCAATAACAAAGCAGGTCTTAAATAACCTGCTCACGGCCATATAAAAGCTTATACCAGTTCTGCTACTACAGTTTCAGACCAAGATTCTAAATTTAACTTGGCTAATTGTTCCGGCGTTAAGAAGCCCGCTAAGTGCAATGCGTCTTCTTTACTGGTAATAACCAAGTCGGCATGCACTTCAGCAACTAATACAATACCAAGATGTACTTCATCTACCGGCGTTACATCTTTAGAAAGATAACCAATCGTAGTCATCCCCAAAAAGTCAGCTTCTGTTAAGCCAAGTTCTTCATGCAACTCACGATACATGCCCGTGCGTAATGTATCTGTTAGTTGGAACACACCTTTCGCATCATAGACAGCGTCAACGGCATCAACATGACCACCAATACCAATACTGAATAAATTATGTAGACGTGATTCGCCACCAGCCTTAGAACGTTCATAGGCTAAATACTTATCCCCCTGTTTTACCACTACATAAGGAATAAGTTGGCGAAACTTAGGGTTCGTTTCTAACAGCGCACGCTGCATAATAACAACATCTTTACTTTCTATATTAACCGTCGAACTGTCAATTAAGCGGGTTGAGGCTGCTGCTATGTCTGCAAAAACGGAAATAATATGCTCTTGGTGTTTCACTGTCATCTACCTAAATAATTCAAAGCATCTTTATAACTAAATACGCTCTATTTGTCACCCCAATTGTTGGATTAATTATCTCTTTTCAAAGCCAGTAATGATAATAAATTATACCGCTCATTAACGACATCCTGTGCTTCTTGAATTAACTGCGCGGCTAATTCAGGGTCGTTTCTAAATATCTGTGTAAACCGCACCTCTTTTTCCATAAACTCTCGAACTGCCCGTTTTGGTTTTTTAGAATCAAGTGACAGTCCAACTTTGCCATCGGCCACGCGCTGAGGATCAAATCGATAGAGAGGCCAGAAACCACTCTCTGTGGCTAATTGTTGATGCTGTTGGCTAAATTTAAGATCGTAACCATGCTCGCCACAAGGGCTGTAAGCAATAATCAGTGACGGACCCGGATAAGCTTCAGCTTCTTTAATGGCTTTAATGGTCTGGTTCATCTGCGCCCCTAATGATATCTGAGCAACATAAATATTACCGTACATCATCATACTAACCCCCAAGTCTTTACGGGCTTGACGTTTACCCTTTGCTGCAAATTTGGCGACAGCACCAAGTGGCGTTGCTTTAGATTGCTGCCCACCTGTATTTGAGTAACACTGAGTATCCAGTACTAATACATTAACATTGTGGGGCTGACTTAATACATGATCAATACCACCAAAACCGATATCGTACGCCCAGCCATCACCACCCACAAGCCATACTGATTTTTCAACCAGATAATCGCTTAACTCAAGCAATTCTTTAGTGTCTAAAATAGGCAGTGCCTGCAGCGCCGTTTTCAGTTCATCCACCCGCTCTCGTTGTTGTTGAATTAGATTTGCATCACTTTGATCTGCACTTAATATATCTTCAATGAGCTGCGATGAAATATCGCCTTTTTGCTCAAGCAGCAAACGTTTAACTTTGGCCTGTAAACTATCTAAAGTTAAACGATAGCCGAGTCCAAATTCAGCATTATCTTCAAATAAAGAGTTTGCCCAAGCTGGCCCTCGCCCTTCATCATTAGTGGTATAAGGTGTCGTTGGTAGATTGCCACCATAAATAGAGGAGCAACCGGTTGCATTAGCAATCAGCAAACGATCACCAACAAGCTGAGTCAAAATCTTAATGTAAGGTGTTTCACCACAACCAGAGCAGGCGCCTGAATATTCAAATAAGGGTTGAACAAGTTGTGATGTTCTCACATCTAATCTTGCCATATCACTTATTTTCTTTTCCGGCAGTTTAAGAAAGAATTCATACTGTTCACGCTCTTGATCAAGATGAGCCAACCGCGGCTTCATATTAATTGACTTGATTTCTGGTTGGCTCCGATCTTTAGCTGGGCAGACTTCAACGCATAGCTGGCAACCAGTACAATCTTCAGGGGCAACTTGCAGAATATACTTTTCGCCTCTGTAATCTCGAGATTTAACATCCAATGTGGGTAAGCCAGCTGGCGCACTCGCTAAATTTTCAGGTTCAACTATTTTTGCCCGAATTGCAGCATGCGGACAGACAACAACACACTGGTTACATTGAGTGCAGAGCTCAGAGCGATCCCAGATTGGAATTTCATTCGCTATATTACGCTTTTCCCATCGGGTAGTTCCCGTTGGCCAAGACCCATCAACCGGGAAAGCCGACACAGGTAAACAATCGCCTTTACCGGCCATCATGAGTGAAGAGACGGTCTGCACAAAATTGGGGGCGTCTACAGATACAGTGGGTGGCATACCATAGCTTGTGGTGACTTGGTCTGGGTAGTTCACTACCTCAATACCTTGAATCGTTAAATCAACAGCACGACAATTATTATCAATAACGGTTTGTCCTGCTTTACCATAGCTACTTTTTATTGACTGCTTCACCAAATTGCGGGCATCTTCAATTGGAAATATATCTGTTAACGTAAAAAATGCCATCTGCATTACGGTATTAATTCGTTTACCTAATTTGCATTCACTCGCAATTTGAGTGGCATTAATAACATAGAACTTTGCCTTGAGTTTGATAATGTCAGCTTGCAACTCTTTAGGCAGGTGGTCCCAAATATGTTCACTCGCATAAGGTGCATTCAACAATAAGGTTCCCCCTACTTTTAAATGCTCAGTAACAACATATTTGTTTATAAATTCAAATTGATGACAAGCCACAAAATTAGCGTTTTCAATCAAGTAAGGAGACCGAATCGGAGTGTTGCCAAAACGTAAATGAGAAATAGTCAATCCCCCCGCTTTTTTGGAATCATAAACAAAATAGCCCTGCGCATGCTTCCCTTCAATTTCACCAATCATTTTAATTGAGTTTTTATTCGCACTAACCGTACCATCGGAGCCTAAACCGTAAAATAATGCACTAATTCGATCAATCGGATCAATAGACGGCATTTTTCTAACAGCTAATGATAAGTAAGTAACGTCATCAATAATGCCCACAGTAAAGTGCTGCTTAGGTTTAGCTAATGTGCATTCTTCAAAAACGGCTTTCACACAAGCTGGTGTAAACTCTTTTGATGACAAACCATAGCGCCCACCAATAATATGCGGCATATTATCTATGCGACCGTTAGCACGAGCCTCCGAAAACGCCGCTAACACATCTTGATATAATGGTTCACCAACCGCGCCAGGTTCTTTTGTTCGATCTAATACCGCGATATTTTTCACGGTTACAGGTACTACATCCAACAAATGCATTATTGAAAATGGACGATAAAGACGTACTCGTATCCCGCCGACCTTCTCGCCCAAAGAGAGTAAATGGTCGATGGTTTCTTCAACCGTTTCGGCAGCAGAGCCCATCAGTACAATCAGACGTTCTGCTTGTGGATGACCATAATACTCAAACGGTTGATATTTCCGGCCTGTTAAAGCAAAGAACTGCGCCATTGCTTCAACCACTTTACCCGGACAATCATCGTAAAAATTATTGCTTGCTTCACGCGCTTGAAAAAAAGTATCAGGGTTAGCGGCTGTCCCACGTACACTCGGATGATCAGGCGTAAGTGCTCGTTGGCGATGTGCCATAACCAAGTTGATATCGATAAGCTGAGCTAACTGTTCATCAGTTAACGTGTTTATTTTGTTAATTTCGTGGGACGTTCTAAAACCATCAAAAAAATGAATAAAAGGAATACGGCTCGACAGTGAAGCCATATGTGCGATCGCCGCAAAGTCATGAGCCTCCTGCACTGAGCAAGCACTCAGAATCGCACAACCTGTTTGCCGAACCGCCATCACATCTGAATGGTCACAAAAGATAGAAAGAGCATGAGTTGCAATTGAACGGGCTGCAACATGCAATACAAAAGGCGTTAATTCTCCAGCAATCTTATAAAGATTAGGGATCATCAGTAATAATCCCTGAGAAGATGTGAACGAGGTGGCCATAGCACCAGTTTGCAGTGCGCCATGTACCGCACCGATAGCACCACCTTCGGACTGCATTTCAACAATATTAGGAATATCGCCCCAGATATTTGGTTGCTCTATTGCAGACCAAGCATCTGCCTGTTCAGCCATCGGAGAGCTTGGGGTTATTGGATAAATGGCAATAACATCACTCACGCGATAAGCAATGGAAGCCGCGGCGGTATTACCGTCTAATATTCTCATCGATATACTCATTTTTGATCCCTCATTTGCAGCCAGCAGGCAGTAAAAGAATAACGTATTTTAAAATGATTTTACACACAGCAAAAAGTAAGCATTAATAGATTAATTGATGCTATTTTTAGAGTCGAAATGTTTATTCAACTAATTGTTCATAACGTGTTTCACATCAATTGCTGACAAACTAATGTTTTAGTGCGAAAATAGCGCAACTTTCTAACCAAGAGATAAATAAAACTCAATGACTGCTCAAATCATTAATGGAAAAAATATTTCTCAGCAAGTTCGTCAGAAAGTTGCTGAAGAAGTGGCTACGCGTACTGCACAAGGATTACGCGCCCCTGGTCTTGCTGTGATTTTAGTGGGTGCCGATCCGGCATCACAAGTATATGTTGGGAGTAAACGTCGAGCCTGTGAAGAAGTAGGCTTCGTTTCTAAATCTTACGATCTTGCCATAGATAGTTCACAAGAAACTTTATTAACATTAATTGATGAGTTAAACGCTGATACCACGATTGACGGAATATTAGTGCAACTGCCTTTACCTGCGCATATTGATACAACCGCGGTGTTGGAACATATTCGCCCAGACAAAGATGTTGATGGTTTTCATCCGTATAACGTCGGTCGTTTATCACAACGTATTCCAGCACTCCGTCCTTGCACACCAAAAGGTATTATTACGCTACTTGAATCAACCGGTGTTGACCTACATGGTCTCGATGCTGTTGTGGTTGGCGCTTCTAATATTGTCGGTCGTCCAATGACACTTGAATTATTACTTGCCGGTTGTACAACAACGACATGTCACCGCTTCACTAATAACCTAGAAGAGCATGTACGCCGTGCAGACTTAATTGTAGTTGCCGTTGGCCGCCCTAATTTTATTCCAGGTGAATGGATCAAGAAAGGCGCTATGGTAGTCGATGTGGGCATTAACCGTTTAGAAAATGGTAAACTTGTTGGTGATGTTGGCTTTGAAGTAGCAAAAGAAAACGCTTCTTTTATTACCCCTGTACCAGGTGGTGTTGGTCCAATGACAGTTGCAAGCTTGATCGAGAATACGTTAATCTCTTGCCGTGATTATCATTCAAAGTAATTACTAAACAGTAATAAAAAAATAGTAGATAATCAATAATAGAAAAAGCCGCATCACCTTTAGGTCATGCGGCTTTTTTGTAAGCTCAATTCAATGTTTAAATCTTGAGAGTTGATTGAAGCAAGCCTGCTGTTGCTGACAGGGATGTCAGCCTCAAGCCCCCAGGGATGGGTTTACGGCGTGCAGAGCGTCTTCAACCAATTCGCCTCTCGAACTACCCTTTTATTTAAAACTAATCAGCTCAACTTCAAAAATCAGGGTTGAACCAGCTTGAATTGAACCTGCGCCACGGTTGCCATAAGCTAAACGGCTTGGGATAAAGAATCGACGTTTCTCACCCACGACCATTAACTGAACACCTTCAGTCCAACCGGGAATCACTTGGTTTAAACCAAATGTAATTGGCTCGCCGCGTTGTACAGAACTGTCAAACACTGTGCCATCTAATAATGTACCGTGATAATGCACTGTAACTTTAGAACGACCCGTTGGGTGCTCAGTGCCAGTACCTTCTGTTAGTATCATTGATTGCAGACCTGAAGCCGTTTCTTCAACACCTTCTTTTTCTAAATTCGCTGCTAAAAACAATTTACCCGCTTCAATATTTTCCGCCGCTTGTTTCTTGTTACCGCCCATGCGTGTCATCACAAAGAAAATCAATGCACAGCCAAGGATAACTGAAATAATTTTTAACATGCTTAATCCCTTATTCAATAAAAAATGCCTATCACCACTTAGATTAAAAATATAAAAGGTAATCGGCATTTAAAGTTAATTCAAATGTTTATTTGCGGCGCCAAGTCGTACCGTTAGCACCATCTTCTAATACAATACCCAATGCATTCAACTTGTCACGTGCGTCATCCGCCATGCCCCAGTCTTTACTTGCACGTGCATCATTACGTTGTTTAATTAACGCTTCAATTTCTGCCACTTCATCATCTTCGCCAGCATCACCTTGTAAGAAAGCTTCAGGTTCTTGTGACAACAGACCAAGGACATCACCAAAACGAATTAACTGTGCCGCTAGTTCACCTGCACGTTGCGCATCAGTGTCTTTAATACGGTTAATTTCTTTTGCCAGTTCGAATAATACTGGGAATGCTTCCGGTGTATTGAAGTCATCATCCATTGCCGCTTTAAATGTTTCAACATAGGCTTCACAGCCAGGGATAACACCCTCAGCATCGGCCACAGTCACATCACGTAATGCGGTATACAAACGCTCTAAGCTTGAACGCGCTTGCTTTAAGTTGTCTTCTGAGTAATTCAATTGGCTGCGGTAATGGCCTGACAATAGGAAATAACGTACCGACTCACCATCATATTCTTCTAGTACATCACGGATGGTAAAGAAGTTATTCAGTGATTTAGACATTTTCACTTTGTCGATTTGCACCATACCCGAATGCATCCAAGTATTTACGTACTCACCGTTGTGCGCGCAACATGATTGCGCCACTTCATTTTCATGGTGCGGGAACATTAAGTCTGAGCCACCACCATGAATATCAAATACTTCACCAAGTAGCTTGTTGTTCATTGCTGAACACTCAATGTGCCAACCAGGACGGCCTTCGCCCCAAGGAGAAACCCAACTTGGTTCACCCGGTTTCGCCATCTTCCACAATACGAAGTCCATTGGGTTACGCTTATCTGTTTCAACTTCAACACGCGCGCCAGCTTGTAGCATATCTAAGTCTTGACCACTGAGTTTACCGTAGTCAGTAAATGTCTTCACTTCAAACAACACGTCGCCACTGTTAGCAACATAGGCATGGCCTTTAGCGACTAACTTTTCGATAATTTCGATGATATCAGGCATATGGCCTGTTACCGTCGGTTCAATATCAGGGCGGATCATGTGCAGCGCATCAAAATCTTCATGCATTGCTTGGGTAAAACGCGTTGTTAGCTGATCACAAGTTTCACCATTTTCATTTGCACGTTTAATGATCTTGTCATCAACGTCAGTAATATTACGGATAAACTTAACAGCATAACCGCGATGGCGAAGGTAACGCACCACAGTATCAAACGCCACAAAAGTACGACCGTGACCAATGTGACAGTAATCATAGATAGTCACACCACATACGTACATACCGATTTCACCTTCGGTGATAGGTTTAAATTGTTCTTTTTGGCGAGTCAGTGTGTTGTAAATCTTCAGCATCGAATAGTGATCCTTGCGCAAACAGTAAAAATGCAATTAATTGACTGATTTTACCATTCGCACTAATGATTACTAGCTTTGCAGTAGCATAAAATAGCTAAATTTAGCTCAACCACTAAAAAAGTGTATAAATCAGTCAAATGACAGGATAAATTTAACCGCTGAGCTTGCTTGTGAAGGTTAAGGCTTTTCGATCGCAGGGCTTTAGGATAGAATTTAGCGGTTAATTAACCAAAGGATCATTAAAATGATAACTCTACATACAGATTTCGGTGATATCAAAATCGCACTTAACTTTGAAGCAGCACCAAAAACAGCTGCTAACTTCTTAGAATACGCAAAAAGCGGCTTCTACGAAGGTACTATCTTTCACCGTGTAATCGATGGTTTCATGGTTCAAGGCGGCGGCATGCTTCCTGGTATGGAAGAGAAAAATTCAAATGCATGTATCGAAAATGAAGCAGACAACGGTCTGTCGAATAAATTAGGTACATTAGCAATGGCACGTACTATGGACCCGCATTCAGCAAGTTCACAGTTTTTCATCAACGTAAAAGACAACAACTTCCTAGACTTCACAAGCAAGACGTCACAAGGTTGGGGTTACTGCGTATTTGCTGAAGTTGTTGAAGGCATGGACGTTGTTGAGAAAATGAAAAAAGTTGCTACAGGCAACAGACGTGGCCACGGTGACGTACCACTAGAAGACATTATCATTACTAAAGTAACTGTAGAAGAAGCTTAATAGCTCACTCAGTCTCTTAAAATAAATACACTGCTTTGGTAGTGTATTTTTTTATTCTCGACAAGGATGAAGCACCAACATGACTACTTTGTTTATTTCAGATCTACACCTTGATGAACGTCGTCCGCAAATTACCGAATTGTTTTTGCATTTTCTTGCTACTGAAGCACGCCAAGCAGACACGCTCTATATTTTAGGCGATCTATTTGAATTTTGGTCTGGTGATGACATTAGCAATCCACTTAACGATAGTGTTCAAGATGGACTTAAAGCCTTAACCGCAAGCGGCGTTAAATGCTTCTTAGTTAAAGGTAACCGTGATTTTTTGGTGAGCAAACGCTTTGCCAAACGTACTGGCATCACCATTCTTGGCGATTATACTGCGATTGTACTTGATGGTCAGCAAATCTTACTTGCACACGGCGATACTCTTTGTACTCTCGATGAGAAATACCAAGCATTTCGGGCTGCGGTTAATATCCCATGGCGCCAGAAACTCTTTACTTGCTTACCTATCTTTGTACGTGAAGCCATCGCCGATAAAATTCGCGGTAAAAGTAAAGAAGGTAATCAACAAAAAAGCATGTCAATCATGGATGTAACTGAGTCTGAAGTGATTAATAAAATGCAAGAATACCAGTGTGACATTTTAATTCATGGTCATACCCACAAACCAAATATTCATGATGTGACATTATCAAGTGATAAAACAGGCAAGCGCATTGTACTAGGTGATTGGTTTGAGCAAGGCAGCGTACTTATTTGGAGCGACGGGCAATATGATCTACAACAACGCGCCTTCTTGAAGGAGCAAGCAGAAGACAAAAAGCACGACCAATAAGCCAGCAATAGATTAAGATGACAATAAAAAAGGAGCTTAGCGCTCCTTTTACGATCTATTTATGATTAAAGCAATAAACTAAATTATTCCATTCACACTACAGATTATTCACCTTCGTTATGAATTTCTAAATTAGCAATTTCTTCTTTTTGTTCTTTAACTGTTTTAGCATCGTCACTACGCACATCATTAAGGCGCTGTAAGTAAGCCGCATCAATATCGCCAGTCACATACTCACCGCTAAATACCGATGTCTCAAACTTTTTAATGTTTGGATTACATTTTGAAACCGCAGCGATTAAATCATCCAAATCTTGGAAGATAAGTGCATCGGCACCAATCATAGTTGCGATCTCTTCAACGTCACGACCATGTGCAATGAGTTCTTCAGAACTCGGCATATCAATACCGTATACATTTGGATAGCGAACTTCTGGTGCTGCTGATGCTAAATAAACTTTTTTAGCGCCTGCTTCACGTGCCATTTCAATGATCTGCTCTGACGTGGTACCACGTACAATTGAATCATCAACTAACAGTACGTTCTTACCGACAAATTCCGATGAAATGGCGTTTAATTTACGACGAACAGACTTACGACGTAACGTTTGTCCTGGCATGATAAACGTACGACCAATATAACGGTTTTTAACAAAACCTTGGCGGTATGGTAATTCCAGCACTTTGGCAATTTCTAACGCACTATCACATGATGTTTCAGGAATGGGGATCACAACATCAATATCAATATCGGCCCACTCACGCTTAATTTTATGGCCCAGTCTCTCCCCCATAGCAAGGCGTGATTCGTAAACCGATACCTTATCTATTGTTGAATCTGGACGCGCAAAATAAACAAATTCAAAGATACATGGGTTGTGCTGTGCATTTTCAGCGCAGTGCGCGCTAAATAACTCACCTTCATCGGTAATATAAACCGCTTCACCGGGTTCAACATCACGTACAAAGTCAAAACCAACCGCATCAAGCGCCACTGATTCCGAAGCAACCATATATTCTTTATGACCATTTCCGGCGCGCATACCTAATACTAACGGGCGAATACCGTTAGGATCACGGAAAGCCACTAGGCCATGATTAATAATCAAAGATACGACAGCATAAGCACCAAGTGCTTGCTTGTGTACCGCTTTAACGGCAGTGAAAATATCTTCTGCTGTGAGGTGTAGACTTGGGCATTTATCTAATTCATGCGCCATAACATTAAGTAATACTTCTGAATCAGACGTGGTATTAATGTGACGACGGGCTTTATGAAATTGATCTTCTTTTAATTGCGCGGCGTTGGTTAGATTTCCGTTATGAGCAAGGGAAATACCGAACGGAGAGTTAACATAGAAAGGTTGAGCCTCAGCGGCGCTCGAGCTTCCTGCTGTCGGGTATCGGACGTGACCGATACCAATATTACCTTTCAAACGTTGCATATGTTTAGTTTCGAATACATCGCTCACTAAACCATTTGCTTTACGCTGCCTAAAGTTTCCATCACTTAAGGTTACAATCCCTGCAGCATCCTGTCCACGATGCTGTAATACTGTTAATGCGTCATAGATAGACTGATTAACAGGGGTTGTAGAAACAATGCCAACAATTCCACACATAACCTAAATCCTCGTTTACTGTGCTTTCGATAAAATGCTATTTATAACGTTTCGCTTGTCATAAACCCTGCATATTGTCCCATGCAGAAGCTTGATGTTCAAAAAACCATTTAATGAGTGGTTTCAACTCAGTTATTAGTGGCGAGCCCTGCCACCAAACCGTTTCCGGAAAACTGGTGAATAACTGTAAAAATAACAGTAACACGCACACTACTAATACTCCTCGGGCAATACCAAAGCATACACCGAGCAATCTATCCGTACCTGATAAGCCCGTTTTATCAACGAGTTGACCAAGTATGTAATTTAGCAAAGCCCCTAAAATAAGGGTCGAAATAAATAATAGCGCTATCGCAACGCCATTTTTAACTAACTGCTCACTGAACGCGGCACTAAACGCATCAAAATTTTCTAAGTAAGCAGCAATATCTTGGTAATAAAAACGAGCTATAAAGAAAGCACAGAACCAAGTGCAAAGAGAGAACGCTTCCTTGACAAAACCACGTACTAAACTTATTACTGAGGATAAACCAACAACACCAATAATCAGGTAATCAATCCACGTCATTTTTTGTTCCACTCATTTGAAATTCGCGTTATTGTAACAACTTAAATACGAGATTGATAATAGTTATAAACAAAAAAAGCCGACATAAATGTCGGCTTTTTAATTACTTGTCTCGAGGGTCAAACTTTTCAATCACACCTTCCAGACCGGTTATTTTTTCTAATTTTGGTAATAAACGTTTCAGCTCATCTTTGTCCACATTAGGTCCAACATAAAGCCTGTTTAACTGACCAGCCTTTTTATATCGTGGCAACCTGTAGGCGTCAAATCCATTCTTCCTGATTTTTTTAACAAGATCATCAACTGCTTCTGAATTCTTAAATGTCCCTAAACGAATATTCCAGCTATGACCAACAGCTGGTATCGCCGTCACCGTTTTAGCAGGCTTAACGAGAGGCACTAGTTTAGGGGCTTTAGTTCTCGGTTTAGGGTTAGACGCTACAGCGCTATCTGTAGAGGCTAAGGTTACCGTGGGAGCTGGTTCAATAAGTAATTCCGCATCATTCATACCGTCATCGAATGAAGCTCGCTCTAACGAATCAAAGTTAACGGGCTCAGCAAGTTCCACTAGCGCAGGACGCAAAGGAATACTAGCCGTGTTCTCACGATACGTTATCTTTTGACCATCAAGTAAGTCTGGTAAAAATATAATACCAATCGCCACTAAAATAATAGTGCCGACTAAACGATGTTGAAATGTCGATGCCACGTTTATCTAACCACTTATATGTTGGGTAATTTCCGCTACGGTAAAAAATGAACCGAAACCAATAATAATATCATTACAATCAGCACTTTGGTTTGCCGACTGCCAAGCTTGCGCTATTGTATCATGACTCGTAGGCTGCTGGCTAAGGCTATCATGGCTTTTCCCACTGAGTCGCATCGCATCAACCAATCCCAACTCAATTTGCTGGCACGCTGCAGCACGATCACATTGCAATGAAGCAAGGTGCCAGCTGTCAACAACCTCAGTTAATGCCGCTAAACTTGCGGCGATATCTTTATCTTTTAGCATACCGACAACAGCAATCACCTTGACAGGTGAACTGGCTAGTTGTTTTAAACGAGTCAGCTGGGTTGCCAAATAACGCGCTGATTCAGGATTATGCGCCACATCCAAAAACTGCAAAGGCGATGAACCCAATTTCTGCATACGGCCAGATAACCTTGCATTTGCAACACCGCTGCGAATAGCACGATCAGGAACGACAAGTCCTAACGCTTGTACTGCAGCAATCGCAGTCGCGGCATTTTGTAATGGTAGCTGAGGAATTTCTAGGTTAGAAAATGCTAATGCGATACCGTCTTGCGGTTCTGTCGCACTTAATTGCCAGTCCCAAGTGTCAGCATGCTGGGTATAATGGTAATCATGATTAACCGCGATCAGGTCTGCACCAATTTCATCGGCGTACGCTGCGATGGTAGACGGTGGATTAATCACCCCACAGATGGCTTTCTTACCTTGACGGAAGATACCAGCTTTTTCGCGGGCAATGACCGCTTTATCAGTACCTAACCAATCAGCATGATCAATATCAATTGTTGTCACAACAGCAACATCAGCAGATACAATATTGGATGCGTCTAAACGCCCCCCCAAACCGACTTCAAGGATCACCACATCAAGTGCGACGTCTTGAAATAACTTCAAGGCTGCTAATGTCGTGAATTCAAAGTACGTTAATGTAGTATCGCCACGCCCAGCTTCAATAAACGCAAACGAATCTACATGGGCTTGTGCGGTCAGCATATTTCCGTTAACGCGAACACGCTCTCGGAAATCTTGAATGTGAGGAGAACTCGTTACACCGACATTAAAGCCAGCATCAAGTAAAATACGTTCTAAAAAGGCGCACGTAGAACCTTTACCATTGGTGCCAGCAACCGTTATCACTTTGGCATCAAATGTCGTTAATGCTAAGTCAGCAGCAACGCGCCCTATACGGCCCAATCCCATTTCAATATTAACAGGATGAATACTTTCTAAATAGCAAAGCCAGTCTGCAAGAGACTGGCTTTTATTAATACTGTTCAACATCGGTAATAGTTACTCGTCAGTGTTTACTCGTGATTGCTGGGAGCGTCACTTGGCGTCTTAACGTCATCAGCAGGTGGTACAACCGCGGGTGTCGCTTCTGCACTTGCGGCTTCAGTCGCAACATTATCAGACGTTTCCAAGTTCATCATCTTCGCTAATAAGCCTGCAAGTTTATCACGCATTTCACGACGATCAACAATCATATCGATAGCACCTTTCTCCAACAAAAATTCACTACGTTGGAAACCTTCAGGTAATTTTTCTCGTACCGTTTGTTCAATGACTCGCGGACCAGCAAAACCAATCAATGCTTTTGGTTCAGCAACATTGATATCACCTAACATTGCTAGACTTGCAGATACACCGCCCATTGTTGGATCAGTCATGACCGAAATATAAGGTAGACCTTTCGCTGATAGTTTCGCTAATGCAGCACTTGTTTTTGCCATTTGCATTAGTGAAAATAACGCTTCCTGCATACGCGCACCACCACTGGCAGAAAAACAAATAAGTGCACGGTTTTCAGCCATACATACATTCACAGCAGCAACAAAACGCGCACCTACAACCGTCGCCATTGAACCACCCATAAATGAGAATTCAAATGCACACACGGCAACAGGGATCCCTTTAATAGTGCCTTTTTCTACAACCAATGCATCTTTTTCATTTGTTGCTTTTTGCGCGCTAGCTAAACGGTCTTTATATTTTTTGCTATCGCGGAATTTTAATTTATCACTTGGCTCAAATTCAGCACCGATTTCAATACGGCCATCTTTATCAAGCAGCTTGTTTAAACGTTCACGTGCACTTACGCGCATATGGTGGTCGCACTTAGGACAAACGCCTAAATTACGCTCAAGTTCTGCATGGTATAAAACCTGGTCACAAGAGGAACATTTAGTCCACACACCTTCAGGAATATTTCGGCGCGCCGTTGCGCTCTTGCTTTTTGGTAGTATTTTTTCAATCCAGCTCATGAACCCTACTTATAATTTTTTCTAATTAATTGAAGAATATGATGTTAAATGCGTTGTTAATAGAAACAGGAAAAAATAGCCCCAAGTCAATTAACAAAAATTAATGCGTTAAGTCGATGATTACCAAACTCAACAATACTCCACATTCATCGTGTAGCACAATTAAATCACAGATTTTCCAATAAGTTTATATAAAACTGGTCATACCCTTGTGACTTTAGCTCAAAAACCAATAAAAATTCATAAATCGAAATAGATATGCATCATTTCTTTCGATTTATTTTGGCTATCGGTAATGATTTTTTACTTAAATAAAGGTCAGTATTATGGTTATTAAAGCAAATAGTTAAAACTGCTCAGGTAAAAATAATGGTCCCACCGATGGGCGCGGAAGATTAAACTGACTTGGATAATCAACTTCCACCATGTATAAGCCTTCAGCTTTACTTGTTGCGGCGGCAACAGAGCGATCTTTACCTGCGAGTAATTCTGCTATCCATGAAACCGGTTTATTACCTTTACCGACTTCCATTAATGAACCCGCTAGGTTTCTTACCATGTGATGTAAGAATGCATTCGCTTTCACGTCGATAATAATATAGGCATTGCGGCGTATCACTTTAATATGATGCATGGTTTTAATAGGGCTTTTGGCTTGACAATGCTTCGCACGAAAAGAGGTAAAATCGTGTTCGCCGACTAACTGCTGTGCCGCTTCATGCATTAATTCAGCATTTATATCACCATAATAATAACTTACGCCTGAACCTAAAATCGCGGGGCGTAAACTACTATTATAAATAATATAACGATAACGTCTCGCGGTAGCGCTAAAACGAGCATGAAACTCGTCATCAACTTCTTGCGCCCAACGCACCGCTATATCATCGGGTAAATTAGCATTAACACCCAATGTCCAAGCAACATCTTTACGGATAGAATCAGTATCAAAATGCACAACTTGTCCAGTTCCGTGTACGCCAGAATCAGTACGTCCAGCACAGTGAACGATCACTGGATGATTGGCTACACGAGATAATGCGAGTTCCAACTTTTCTTGTACACTGATCACGTCTTTCTGTCGCTGCCAGCCGTAATATTTACTGCCGTCATATTCTATACCGAGTGCAATTCGCATTTTTCTTCCAACTTTATACTTTCATTAATTTTTAAACACAAAAAGCGGTGACTCTCGCCACCGCTTTACTAATTATTACACAATAATTATATCACTCAATTATACCGCGTCAGCTTACAACTTTAAAGTAGCTAACACTCGATAGTCTCACCAGAATTTACACTCTAGATAGTGAGTAATGGATCATAAACGACTCAGAAGCTTATTCACTTCCGCTTGCTGAACTGCATCACCGACCCCAGTTAACGGCTCTAAAATAGATTTAGCACCGTCATTATCTTCAATTTCAAGATACGCACGGGCAAGGTCTAATTGTGCACCAAAACGGTTACTCTCGTCGTCAATATTCTCTCGATTGTTATCCAGTAGACTATTAGCATATTCATCAAGGCCCACATCAAGTGTTACTTGATCATAAGGTTCATTTTCGATAGCGGCAGGTTGCTGAGAGGCTTCATTTAACAATTTATCGATATCAATAAACTCTTCAGCCTGTGCGGCTGCAACATCAATAGGGGGCTGTTCACTTGGCTCCGCGCTAAATGCATTGGGGCTATATTCAGCCATCATGGCTTCAATATCATCTAACTGCGAGACATCACTGTTTGATTGCTTTGCGGCTTCAGGAGAAACATTGCCAGTCCCATCAAGTTCAGCCAGCATTTCATCAACCGTCTGCCCATGCGCTTGAGGTAGTTCATCGTTATCTGTAGGGACGTCTTGCGCTGGCAGATCAAATCCAGCACTAGCTAAAATACTATCGATATCATCAACATCAACATTAAGATTACTGTCATTACCCGATGGCGCAGTCGGAACGGTTGGAGTCGGAGGGTTGGTGTTGACACCAGCTTCAGCCAATAGGCTATCGACATCGTCCATATCAACGACTTGCTGGTTATCTTGAGTAGGGGGAACATTCTCAGCTTCCGCTTGCGCAATCGCATCCAGTCCCGCCTCAGCTAAAAGGTTGTCGATATCATCCATATCAACAGGCTCATTCTGCGCAGCGACTTGAGGTTCACTATGTGGGACATCATCAGCTCCAGCTTGCTCGATGGCTTCTAGTTCCGCTTCAGCAAGAATGCTGTCAATATCGTCCATATTCACAAATTCATCATTAACGACTGGCGATGCTTTTGCCGCTATGTCAGAAGCGTTCGGCGCTGTAACATCAACATCGTTAAGTGAATTAAAATCAAAGTCAGGGGCTGCAGCGTCAGAAGTTGGCGTAGCTCCTACTGGCGGATTACCTAACTTAAATTGCTCTAACATGGAGTCAACTTCAGCTAAATCTTCATCCAACGTATTCATTTTATGTGCAGGTTGTTCCGGTATCAAGCTAGGTTCATCAAGCTCTTCGCGCCAGCTTAAATCAGGTGTAACACTATCATTTTCAAAGCTGGTACTTTCATCATCAAGCGTTAAGTCAATATCACTAAAGTCATTGTCATCCAAATTTAAATCTGGCATAACAGGCGCTTGCTCAACCACTTCAGGCATAATCGGTGCCGCAGATTTAGTCACTATCGCAGCAACTTCCGGCTCCATTGCTAAGTTAAAGTTTGGTTCGTCTAAATGAGGGGCTGCGTTAGACTTTGCTATCGGAGCTTGAGCCTCTTCAGATGCCGCTACATGATTATTTGTTGTCGGCGCAAAACTTTCAGTGCTGAGGTAATCGCTAAGTTCATCTACGCTATTATCAGTATCGAACATCACATTATCTTCAATGTTATTCTTCTGGTCGTTTCTATTTTTTAACCATAAACCTAACCAAATAAGCGATAACAGTGAAAAAGCCCCGGATACACCACCGATTAACCACCAGTTATTATGCGATTCAGCTTCCAGAATAGCTTGTTCTTTCGCCTCTTCAATGAGTGCTTGTTGCTCGATAATCTGCGCTTTTTGTTGCTCAACCAACGCTCTTAAATCTGCTTTTAACTGATTATCAATCGCCATTTGTTCTTTAAGTTCAGCCAGTTCCATGCGGATACTTTCTAGCTGTAATTTAAGGCGGCGATTGGTTTCACTTGATAATAACAAGTGTTCATGACTTTCTGTTAACTCACCTTGCAGTAAAGCAAGCTTATCGATGTTTGCTTTCTTTTTCGCCACGGCCTTAGGGCTAGCGACAATTGACTTGGTGTTAATATCTGATTTCTTAGTGAGCAAACGCTTTAGGGCAGAACCGTCTGTGGCCTTTATTTCGGCTGCACTTGGGATCTTAAGCATGCTGCCATCAATCATCTTGTTGATGTCGCCGTCTAAAAATGCGTGCGGGTTAAGTGCTAAAATTGCCGCCATGGTTTTGTACAAACTCAAGCTGTTATCAGGTCTTGTCGCGGTTGCAACAGACCATAATGTATCGGCTTTAACTATTGGGCCATAATTGCTAGGAGCAGAAGGAGTATGAACTTCAGGACCTTTTAATTGCAGCACAAATCCATTTGAATTAGCTGCAATACTAGCCATAGGCAGCAGCAGAAATAAAACAACCCATTTTAACTTCGATAACGCCGATATCATTGTTAACCCTTACTTACTTTGAAACAACATCAATATATTTGAATTCAATATAACATATCCAAAAAACCAATATACATTGAATTCGCTGGTATCTTCTACTCCACTATTTTAATGGTTAATTTCAATAAAATAAAATTGGCTACTGAAACTATGATATGAATCAGAAAATAAGCTTCAAATAAAAAAATAGCACCCTATATTGGGTGCTAAATATGCAATCACTCTAATTTTATAACCCTATGATAACTTATTATCTCAAGGGCTATATTTTTACAGGTAGTCGCTAATTAATAGTTCTGCAATTTGCACACTGTTGGTTGCAGCACCCTTACGGATATTATCGCCTACAACCCACATATTAATACCGCTTGCGTGTGAAATATCTTCACGAATACGACCAACAAACACTTCATCATGACCCGCTGAATCAGAAACAGGTGTTGGATAGTCTTCTTCATTCTCAATCAGTTTAACACCAGGCGCATGACGCATAAGTGAACGCACTTCTTCAGCACTGATTGGCGTACGCGTTTCTAAATGGATCGCTTCAGAGTGACCATAAAATACCGGTACGCGAACAGCCGTAGGGTTAACCATCACGCTTTCGTCTGCAAAGATCTTCTGCGTTTCCCACACCATCTTCATTTCTTCTTTGGTGTAGCCATTATCAGTGAACACATCAATTTGTGGGATCACGTTAAATGCAATTTGCTTTGGATAAACTTTAGTTTCAACTTCACGGGCA
The DNA here is from genome assembly GCF_033791185.1 of Moritella sp. GTDB lineage: Bacteria > Pseudomonadota > Gammaproteobacteria > Enterobacterales > Moritellaceae > Moritella. The sequence goes on from NZ_JASJHF010000311.1 coordinate 19,299, forward strand.
TTTAATAAATTTGCAGTTTGACCTGCTAATTCATCAATTGCGCTTTTACCTGAACCCGATACTGCTTGATAGGTTGCAACGTTGATACGTTTAATTCCCACAGCATCATGGATCGGTTTTAACGCAACAAGCATTTGAATTGTTGAGCAATTTGGGTTGGCAATGATGCCACGATTTGTATATTGTGCAATTGCTTCTGGGTTAACTTCTGGTACAACTAATGGAATATCATCGTCATAACGGAATTGTGACGTATTATCAATAACAACGACACCAGCATCAGCCGCGATTGGCGCCCATTTTTCTGATACCGAACCACCAGCAGAGAATAAACCGATTTGAACTTTTGTCCAATCGAAATTATCAACATCTAATACTTCAACTTGTTTATTATTAAAGGTAATTTTACCACCAGCACTACGGCTGCTTGCTAATGGATAAATGTTACCAATTGGAAATTTACGTTCCTGTAAAATTTCCAACATCATTTGCCCTACGGCACCTGTTGCTCCTAGTACTGCAACATCATATAGTTGACTCATCAACGACTCCTAAAAAATTATTTGGCAAAACCAAGTTGATACAACGACTCTACCGCATAATGTGACTCATTTACTAGCCTCAATGAGGAAAATTCTCTTCTTTCTAGGTAATTTTTACGCATTTCATCAAAACTACCCGCTTTCATTATGTTTTTTCTAAAAATAGCGTCATCTCTTCGCACATCGTACACTAAATGGACCAAACTTTTAGCGAATGTTTGATCGGCGCTTTGGTTAACATCAATGCGACTTACAGCAGGTACCGGTAAGATATCACTGATACTGCGATCAACTTGCTGACCTAGAAATTGGGCGTAGGCCTGATAGATCATTTCAGTACCGCGCGCTTTACCCTCTAAGCTATAACCGGCAATATGCGGAGTTGCAATTGCCACATAAGGAATAAGATCAAGCAGTGGTGTTGGTTCGTTTTCCCACACATCCAATACCAGAGTCATTGCATGCCCTGCTTGTTTTAATTTAAGCAGCGCCTGATTATCAATCACATCACCGCGGCCACAATTCACAAGAATTGCATCTTGCGCAATACCAACAAGTAGTTCGGCGGTTAATAGATGCTTGGTTTTATTACGACCTGTTTTCACTAACGGCACGTGTAGGCAGATAATATCGGCTTTCAGCGCTTCTTCTAAACTCACAAAGCCTGTCAATCCTTCGGCCTCAGCTTTCGGCGGATCACAAAGTATAACTTGAGCACCTAGCGCTGTTAATCGACTAACCGTTTGCGCGCCCGTATTACCAACACCAATCACCGCAATCGATTTATCTGCTAACGTAAAACCTTGTTGCTCCGCTAAGACTAATAATGCGCTGCACACGTAATCCCCGACTGAAACCGCATTACAGCCTGGTGCATTGGTATATTGGATTCCACGCTGTTGCAATAGCGGTTGTTCTAAATGATCAATACCAATCGTTGCGGTACCGACAAACGCTAATTTATTCGCTTTCGCTAATAACGTGCTGTTAACTTGTGTAACAGAACGTACCATCAAGGCATCGACATCATGCAAATCGTCTGCGCTAATCGTACGCCCAGATAAAGGGATCACATCACCAAACTGAGAAAACAGTTCAGTTGCATAAGGCATATTTTCATCTACTACGATCTTCATTTAACTATTCTCTTAATAAGACGGCTCATGTTATTTTGCGCGTTGTTAAGATAAAAAAAAAGCCCATTTATCAATAATCTGACAAATGGGCTTATATTGTTCTATTAACACTAGAAAACGTATTACGTCTCCCTTAATGAATAGACAAACTATTTAGTGAATTTACTAAATACTAATGTCGCATTCGTGCCGCCGAAACCAAAGCTGTTCGACATGACGTTAGTTAACTCAGCATCAATTGCTTGACCAGCAACAATATCTAGACCTACTGCTTTTTCATCAAGGTCTTGAATATTTGCACTTGCTGCAATGAAGTTATTTTCCATCATGATTAATGAATAAATTGCTTCATGTACACCAGCCGCACCTAGCGCGTGACCAGTCAAAGCTTTAGTCGCACTGATTTTAGGTGATTTATGGCCAAATACGGCTTGAATCGCTTCAAGTTCTTTAGTGTCACCAACGGGTGTAGATGTACCATGGGTATTTAGATAATCAATCTCACCAGTTACCGTTTCTAGTGCTTGCTTCATACAACGTACCGCACCTTCACCTGATGGCGCAACCATGTCATAACCATCTGATGTTGCACCGTAACCGGTGATCTCAGCATAGATAGTCGCACCACGAGCAAGTGCATGCTCAAGTTCTTCAACCACAACCATACCACCACCACCAGAGATAACGAAACCATCGCGGTTGGCGTCATAAGTACGTGATGCTTGTTGTGGAGTATCGTTATACTTCGTTGACAGCGCGCCCATAGCATCAAATTCCAATGCCAATGTCCAATCGATCTCTTCACCGCCACCAGCGAATACTACGTCTTGTTTACCCAATTGGATTTGCTCTACTGCATGGCCAATACAATGCGCACTTGTCGCACATGCAGAGGTAATCGAATAGCTTGGGCCTTTAATTTTGAACGGTGTAGCAAGACAAGCAGAAATGGTGCTCGACATAGTACGAGTCACCATATAAGGACCCACACGCTTCACACTTTTATTACGAGCGATATCAACAGAATCTACAACGTTCTTTGATGATGCACCACCTGAACCTGCAATAAGGCCAGTACGTACGTTAGATACTTGCTCTTCTGTTAAACCTGAATCATCAATCGCTTCTTGCATCGCAATATAACTGAAAGCAGCTGCATCACCCATGAAACGCATTGCTTTACGATCAATGATTTCTTTAGGATCAAGATTAACAGTACCGCAGACATGACTACGTAAGTTTTGTTCAGCGAATTGTGGTTCAAATTCGATACCACTGGTGCCAGCTTTCAGTGACTCACATACTTCTGCTTTATTGTTACCGATACTTGATACAATACCGATACCTGTTATAACCGCTCTTTTCATGATATTCCCTAATATAAAATTATTACGTTATTCTTACTTATTTTTTAACGTCATCTGGTCTGCTTTCCCTATCATCGGATAAGATTATGACCGTTTTATTAATTTTGATCCTATGGATTAATTATTTATCCATCCAAAAACATCAACTTCCTTTAACCGAAAACCCGACAAGACTCATTATCTATCTACTTTCATTATAGCAAAACGTAATTAACCAGTATCCCATTGCTCATAGTGATTGTCACCGACTAAAAATTGCGCATGATCAAATCATCTGCAATTGTTGCTAAATCTGCTGATAAAACAACCACGTTAATCACGAGGCTGCTATCAAATACTGGCACAATAACTCACTTAAATTAACTAAATTGATGATTAAATTTGGCTACCGATTTCGCTGTATCTTGCCATAGACTGCTCATTTTAAGCTCATCGAGTGAAAAATTACTGCTATGTTTAAGATTAAAATCATCCGTTGTTAGATTAATATCTAAGCCATCAAGTAAAGTTTCAACACCAACACGATCATTACACGCCAGCAATAAATTACAACCAGCCCACATAGCCTGCTCGGCACGCTCCAAATAATTTCCTGCCACACTTGCGCCGTGCATCGATAAATCATCTGAAAATATCGCGCCTTTAAAGCCTAATTTTTGTCTTAATTCTGTTTGTAACCAGTATTGAGAAAAACCAGCCGCTTTACTATCCACTTGCTGATAAATCACATGTGCCGGCATAATGGCATCAAGTTGCGCATCTGCAATAAGGGCTTTAAAGGGCAATAAATCAGTTGCAGTAATGTCTGCTAAGCTACGTTCATCAATGGGAAGTGCAATATGTGAATCAGCTAATACACTGCCATGTCCGGGAAAGTGCTTGCCAGTGGTTTTCATGCCCGCGTTATGCATACCAATACACAGCTGAGTTGATAGGTCTGTTACCCAACTCGGATCAGCATGGAATGAACGGTCACCGATAACTTGACTACCACGTTCTAAGTCAAGCACAGGTGCAAAGCTTAAATCAATATCAAACGCGAGAAGCTCAGCAGCTAACATCCAACCACATTGTTGGGTGAATTGTTTTGCGGTATCACGATCATCGGCATAGAGCTCGGCTATTTTGCCCATTGCCGGGATCCGCGTAAACTGCTCTCTAAAACGTTGAACACGGCCACCTTCATGATCAACCGCAATTACGATGGACTGTTTTGCCGCTTGACGTATTGATTTGATTAACGCCTGTAACTGGCCATGATCACCATAGTTACGACTAAACAAGATCAAACCACCGGTTAATGGGTGCGCTAAGATCTCTTTATCTTCCGCTGTTAATTCATAACCATCGACATCTACTACTATTGGTCCCACGTCAATTCCTTATTCAATAGGTTAATTTTATCTGCTACGGCACGTTCCGACTGCTGCCATAGCGTTAAATATATGCCATCTTTATCTTGCTGATACATGACAATACACCACAACAAGGTCATCATTTCCACCACGACAGCCATTACATCTAATTGTTCAAACGTGACTTTCGCTGCGGGGTGATAATGATTGTAATAACTTAAAAACAGCGTCCGCTGTGATCCTTGCCATGCAAAAGTCTGGAACAAGGTCGCAATATCAAAATCACAATGTCCTGCTGCTGCAAACTCCCAATCTAACAGGTATAACTTAGTCTGCTCATTTTCAATAAAATTCAACGGATTCATATCATGATGACAAAATCCCATACGATTAGCAGGTAAATGCTGTTCAATTAAGTTAATCGTTAGTGCTAACTGTTGCTCTAGTGCAGTGGTTTTGAATTCTGAATTTAATGTCTGATAATAATGCTGTAAGCGCTCACTCATATCAAGGTGATGGCTTGGTTTAGGTTGCTGATGAAGGGTCGCGACTAATTGCGCTATTTTTGCAATGTTTTCATCTCGAACTTGATCAACTTGATCCCAATGTTTACCTATGATCCAATCACAAATCATGCCTTGGCTATGCTGAACAATAATATTAGGTGCTAAACCTATGCTGGCGGCTTGAATTTGCGCCGCGTATTCATGATCAGCATGCTTACTCATATCACTGTAAGTCGCAGAAAACAGTCTCACAAAATAACTGTTGTTCAAACCATGTTGTTGAAACTGAAGCCGATAATTATGATTGCTTAAGCCACCTAACACGGGCTGTAAAGAAAATGATTGTGGACTAAATTGCACCACAAACTCAGGCGTGCTATCAGCGCTGGTATGGCTTTCAGGTGTCAGGCTCATAATACGATCATACGACTTACTTGTGCTTCCACCGTATGAAAACGATTATCAATCAATTCAATCGTTAGGGCATGCTCATTACTCGCATTCTTAAGTTTAATAATACGAATAACCAATGAATAGCGGCCCTCTGTCATTGTTCTACTCTGACTTTGCTGTGCCGTTAAGATCTGGATATCAAACCAGCGCAGTTGCATGAGTGTTTCTGCGCTTGCCCGTTGTAGTTCTTGAGCGGTAATCGGGAGCGACACAGCACTGTCAGGGTAGGTAATATAAAGGCGTTGACCGTGCTCAAAAGATCCTTGCACAAAGAAAGGTTGTTGTAACAACTGCCAGTTTAGTGCGCGCATTTGTGTGGTTAACGGGTGCTCTTCGATAACCTCAGGTGGCAGAGTCATCACTTGCTGGTAATGGTGTACAGGTGATGTACAAGCGGTAACGAGCAATGCACTAAGTAAATATATTAGTGTGAGGATCCATTTCATTTACACTCCCCCCAGATTACTGATAGTGAATGAGATGACCGATAAGATCATGCTATAGAATAAGCGGTCATCTTTATACTGTGTCGCGAGCTGCAACAAACAAGTACTATTTTGTTGTAACCATAGCACCAAGCTGTTCGCCACCAACAAGGTGCATATGTAAGTGATACACCTCTTGCCCACCGTGCTTATTACAGTTAACAATTAGGCGGTAGCCATTTTCAGCAATCCCTTCCTGCTCTGCAATTTTTCGTGCCACAGTAAATAGGCGTCCTAACGCTAACTCGTCTTCTTCGCATACGTCATTGGTCGTCGGGATCAGCTTATTAGGGATAATTAATACATGTGTTGATACTTTGGGATTAATATCACGAAATGCAGTCACTAACTCATCTTGGTATAGAATATCAGCTGGGATCTGTTTATCAATAATCTTGCGAAAAATCGTTTCTTCTGCCATTTGTTTAGCTCCATTACAAAATTAAGTGACTCAATAATAAGTGAAAACAAATACAAATACACCTGTTATCCACAATCGCTCATTATCTATGCCCATTTCAGTGATAACCACAACAAAAAAGCCCGTTAACATCTACAATATGAGTGTAGTGGTTAACGGGCTTATTATTTTAATTTAAGGGTAAATAAAGTCGCAGCGAAGGGCTATTACGCCGAAGCAATTGCGCCTTTACCAACACCTTCGTAGGCAAATACTGTCACTGACTCATTGCAGTCTTTTGCTAATGTATCAGCGATATACTGGGCTATATTTTCTACTGTTGTTTCTGTCGGCATAATTTCAACTATTGACTTACTAATCGCAAGCTGGAATTCACCTTGTGGCGCTTGATATTTGAAGCAATAATGATTCGGCGTTAATGCTGCCATACCTGCACGTGATAATGATAGTTCAGATGCCGAGACCATGTCACACTGCTCCGCAAGATAGATGTCTTTCCAACGCTCAGCCCAACTTAATTCTAACGTCGTATCACGTTCATCATTACGCAAAACCTCAATCGTTGAGCGATGACCATGGGCAATACGTTGGCAGTTACCAACATGTTTACGCAGGCCATGACTGTAGCAGTATTCTGCTCCGTCAATTTTTTCTTCACGTAATTTCACATCTAGCTTTTTAACATTGTTTGGCAGGCGCAGCATTAGCTGCTCAGTCAAATATGCTTCTAAACTAGCAAGGGTGATTTGCTCTGTTGGGATCAATGCAAATGCTTGATCAGGACAAGCTAGATGAATTGATTCACTGTGCTCACGCCATGCATCAAGGTAAGTAAATGCACCGTCGCTCATCACATCACAAAATTTAGCATGTGCAGGTACAATCAGTTTATGATCAACTAATTCATCAACTGTCGACTTAATCAGCTTTTTCACAATACCAAAATCAAGGATCATGCTTTGTTCATTTAAGTCACCATGCAGAACAATATCCACTAACCAACTTTGGCCAATAATGCCACGTGAATAATCTAATACTGAAGAATCAATAACAGTAAGATCTTTGACGAATAATTTCATCTAAATTTTGTCCTTTATGGTAACTAAATAGTTAAGCGCTTGCTGATTTTTATCATTTGTTAGCGCTATTTCTGAGCGTCGTATTCATCTTTAAATGAAGCAATTAGTTCTTCACTATCAACAACAACAACGTCTTGACCCGCTTTCGGGAATACCGAAATTACCACACCATCGGCAGCAAGGCCTGGTAACCAGTTATTACGCCAAGCAGCCATTTCAATTCTCAGAGGCTGACATTCAGACCAATCGCCTTGGATCCACTCACTTGCAAATTCAGCATGTGGCCAAACAGGAATACTTCTTTCGCCTTCCACTTCGCTAACAACAAAACCGTTAGCATCTGCTAATGTCCATACTTCTTCAGACTTAACCGCACGAAAAATGAAATAGTTAAAGCGAGCTTCAGGTGATTTTTCAACTGCTTCAGCAGTTTGCTTGTCATGGATTTTAAATGTCATAATCTTCTCTCAAGAAACCGCCGTTTGCAGTTTCAAATAATGTTTATAATAAAGCAGCTGCGGATTGTACGCTGCACAATAATAAATACCAATAATAATTGGTAAATAGTAACGTTAAATAGCCGTGGTTTTATTTAACAAACGCCAACTTGCGCAAATAACGCGGGAGCATGGTTTCGTTCCCCTGTAATCCACCTTGGTGTATATAAAGAATGGGGCGATTATCGCTACTTTCAAGTCCCACTGCCGAATTCTCGTTAGCGATACTAAATTCACGCTGTAAGCATAACCATGCCAACGGATCGTAGAGTAAATCAAATTCGATATTAGTGGTTTGCTTTAGCTGCGCCCAGATATGATAAAACGCCAGGTAGAGTTTACCGAAGTGATACTTTTTATCAGCCGTCATAATAGTCGGATGTAAAGATTCATCAGCACACAACTCCGAGAACTGCTGCTTTAAATAACCGTCACCACCCACACAAGCACACGTTTGTACTTCAAAGGGTAAATGCTTCTGTAAAAATAACGCCGTTGTTCCCGTCCCGGCAGGTAACACAACTCGAATGTCCGCGTACGAGTTCGATTCAGCCCAGGCCATAATTTCATCAGCGAGTATTTTCAGCCCCGTTTCTGCATATTGACAACGACCACCTTCAGGAATAAACACAGCTACTTGACCTTGCGTTGTTAAAGCAGGTAAGACGTATTGCTGGATGTACTCAATAACCGTGATCTCACTCGGTTCAGTAACCATAATGTTAGCACCTAGCTCTAGCGCGGCGCGGTAATTACCTTGCGGATTATCAATTAAATATTGCGGCAGGTGGTCAACGTAATAATACAACTGACATTGCTTTATTTTTGCCAGTGCAGACAAGGAATACAGTGAATTAGCTTGGGCTGAACCATGACCGACGAGGATGTCTACTTGTGATAAATCTTGCTGTAAGAAATGATAAAATTTTCTGGCTTTATTACCACTAAAAGCCACATCCAATAAATCATCTCGTTTAACATAGACTTGATGGCCTAAAAACTCAATCACATCAACAGGGGTATTACGTAATTCCACAGCGTACTCCTAACTAAACCGACGCAGGCAGCGCTGACGAAACAATAAACTGGCGACCATTAACAGCCAACAACTCGGTATCAACATCATAGACTTGTTTAATGGTCTCGACCGTTAAAACTTGACTCGCATCGCCCTGCCCGACCACACGACCTGCATTTAACAGCAATACTTCCGACGCATAATTAAGGGCAAGATTAAGATCATGGATTGATGCTATTACTGTAATACCTTGTTGTGAAAATTCTTTGAGTATTTGTAACACTTCAATTTGATGTTTCAAATCCAAACCTGTTAAAGGCTCATCTAACAAGCACAGCACCGATTGTGGGTTTAATAATGGCGATACTTGTACCAAAGTCCGCGCAATCAATACCCGTTGCCATTCACCGCCAGATAATTGGTCACAATTACGCGTGACGAATTTAGCTATATCCAAACGTGCTAATAACTGATTAATTACCTGACAAGCTTGCTCATTTTCCAAGCTGATCCCCAGTGGGTGTAAACCTAAAGCAATGAACTGATATACCGGGATAGCAAAGGGCGGTGGCGACGCTTGTGGTAACCACGCTCGCTGCAGCGCAAGTTCTGCAATCTGGTAGTCAGTGACCGCACGATCCGCCAGCAGATACTCGCCTTGGCTTGCTTGTACATGACCAGCCAAAATAGCTAATAACGTGCTTTTACCACTGCCATTTGGCCCCAATAAAAATAAACAACCACCTTGGGTAATCGAAATATTAATATTATGCAGGCGTTGCTGATAGTTAACCTCGGCAAGCGTTAATATTACTGAATTCTTCATCATATGTTTCATTTACCCAGAGTAATACGCCGTTATGCTACTTGCTTACGTAATAACAAGTAGATAAAAAAGGGAGCGCCAAGACTAGCAGTGATCGCGCCAACAGGTAATTCAGCTGTCGCAAAGGAATTGCGGGCGATAAGGTCTGCCAATAATAAGAAACTCGCACCGAGTAATGCAGAGGCGGGTACCAAAAAACGTAACTGACTGGTCACCAATATTCGTAAAATGTGCGGAATAACAAGACCAATAAAGCTAATCACCCCCGCCATAGACACCGATATTCCAGTCAGCACTGCAACGCATAAAATAAGCTGGATGCGTAATTTCGGCACATCAATACCGGATTGAAAAGCGCCTTGCTCACCAAACTGTAGCAAATTAAGCGCATCGATACGCCGCATGATCCACAAAAAGCTCAAGCTTAAGGGAATAACCGCGATATAAATTAAGTCCGCACCATAAGCTAAATTGCCCATCATCCAATACAGCATTTGGCGCATACTGCTATCATCCGAGAAATATAATAGCCAAGTCATTATTGCACCAGAGAAAATACCAATCGCTACACCCAATAACAAGATCTTAGTGGTTGGTAAGTTATTCTTGGTTACTTGGTATAACAACCCTGTGACAAGGCTGGCACCAACAAAAGCAGACAAAAGTAGAATATACTGCTGTAGTCCTGCCCATTGTGGCAATAGCGTATCAAGCAAGACGATAGATAACACAGCAAACAGGCTAGCAAAAGATGAGATCCCTATCACGCCGGGTTCAGCGAGTGAATTAGCCAGTAATACTTGCAGAATACAACCCGCCACGGCTAAGGCTGCACCAACTAAAATCGCGGTAACAATACGCGGAAAACGCAACTCAAACAGGACTTGTTGCTGCAAAGGCGATAAACCATTAACAATATCATCGACGCCAATACTAAAATTACCCGACGCGAGTGAAATAACAGTGACAGTAACAAGGAAAATAGATAATAAGATAAGGGTAATTCGACTTTTTTTCCTACTGGCACGCTGTAATTCAAGGAGGTCGATCATAGTATCAGTGAGAAATGAGAAGGAAACAGACAAGGTAGTTCAAATAACGTCAGCCAAAAGCTTAAGCACATTTTAGATACCTTGTCAGAAGGCTGTATGTAATTATATTGATTGACTTACAGCATCAATTAACGCGTGGGTATAACCCATTTCAGCCATAAGCTGCGTAATTATATTACGTTTACGTCCGGTATTGGTATTGGTAATAACCCAATATGGTGTGTGTTCAATATGGCGCGGCTTAGTTGTACTGCCTGCGCTTAACAATTCACTTTCAGATTTTGCAAAGTAAATACGTTTACGGCCTTTAATATCAGTCGCACTATCAAACTCTTTCGGATTTTCAGCATAAAGCACAGATAAAATCTGAATAAACTTAGTAACCGAAACCGAAGTCTCTTTAAATTTCTTACTTTTAATAAGCTTATCGATACTGGCAGGCAAGGTAGAATGACTCACTACTTCCGCTTCTACCACGATAGGTTCAGAAACAACAGGCGTTGGCTCTACTACTGCCGGTGATTTAGTAACCGTTTGCTTAGTCTCACTGTTGGTGTTCACTGCATGCTGCTGCGGTTCTTCAACATTTGTTAAAGCTGCAGAAGCACCC
>NZ_JASJHF010000312.1:0-5722 GCF_033791185.1 Moritella sp.
TCAAATCATTATCCTATGCAGCAGTTGAGTTTTAGTACAAAAATACAGGTGAAAACGATATGTCAGAACAAGCTACCACAACGAACATGGACGGCACTACGAACGCTGCTAAATGGAACAGAGCAGACACGGAATGGGTATTAAGTTTATTTGGCACAGCAGTAGGTGCAGGTGTTTTATTCTTACCTATTAAAGCAGGTTTGGGTGGGTTTTGGCCTTTGGTTGCTCTCGCATTGATTGCTGGCCCAATGACGTGGTTGGCACATAGATCACTTGCACGTTTCGTTCTATCATCAAAAAATCCAGATGCCGACATCACAGATGTTGTTGAAGAACATTTCGGTAAAGGTGCTGCAAAATTAATTACGTTTGCTTACTTCTTTGCTATCTACCCTATCGTATTAATTTACGGTGTTGGTATTACCAATACATTCGAAAGTTTCATTGTTAACCAACTTGATATCTTCATTGAAATCCCACGCCTAGCGGCTGATGGCGCACCACTGCTTAACGAAGCTGGTGTTCAATTAATGGATAAAGTAAGCGGTATCCCACGTTGGTTACTATCTGGTGGTCTAATTTTAACAATGACTGCACTGATTCTATTTGGTAAAGAGTTAATGCTTAAAGCAACATCAGCATTAGTTTACCCACTGGTATTCATCCTATTCGGTCTTTCACTGTTCTTGATTCCTAGCTGGAATACGAGCATGGTGACAGTTGTACCTGAAGCATCATCTTTCTTACCAGCTATCTGGTTAGCAATTCCATTGATTGTGTTCTCATTTAACCACTCTCCAATAATCAGTCAGTTTGCTAAAGTACAACGTAAAACTTACGGTGAAAACGCGGTACAAAAAACAGACCTTATCTGTAAACGTGCTGGTCAAATGCTACTTGGTTTCGTAATGCTATTCGTATTCTCTTGTGTGTTATCACTATCACCAGAGCAACTAGCACAAGCTAAAGCAGAAAACATCTCAATCCTGTCTTACCTTGCAAACGTACATGACTCTGTATTAATTCAATACTTCGGTCCTTTCGTAGCATTCGCAGCGATTACGTCTAGCTACTTCGGTCACTACTTAGGTGCTCAAGAAGGTCTAAACGGTTTAGTTAAACAAGTTGTACCAACAGCATCAGAGAAGAACATCAGTACATTCTCTATCGCATTCATCGTACTAACTACATGGGTTGTAGCGATTATCAACCCAAGTGTACTCGGTCTTATCGAAACAATCGGCGCACCAATGATTGCAGCTATCTTGTTCCTAATGCCAATGTACGCAATCAAGAAAGTACCTGCGATGCAAAAATATGCTAGCTCAAGAATAGCTAACATCTTCGTTACTATCTGTGGTCTTATGGCTATCACTTCAGTAATCTACGGTTCATTCTAAACCGCAGTTAACTGCTTAAGTAAATAACAAATAATACCGGCGAGTCACCTCGCCGGTTTTTTTATATCTGAATTTCTTATGCTAAGTAATAACGAAGGCGATTAACCTTTTTAGTCCAGCTCACATTGAGGTTATGATTTTAGACTCGCGGAAACATCATGTATATGCTTCTATCTTTTCAAAAACGAGTTCTTTATTAAAAGGTTTTGCCACGTAATCATCCATCCCTGATTGGTAACATTTTTCGATATCTTCTACAAAAACACTGGCTGTTAAGGCGATAATAGGCAGGCGTGGCTTTGTTTGCTGTTGCTCCCATTCGCGTATCGCCTCCGTGGCAGTGAAACCATCCATGACAGGCATCATACAATCCATCAATATCAAAGCGTATGCTTGTCCTTCAGCTTTAACCATGTCCACCGCTTCTTTACCGTCACTCGCGAGCGCAACAACAAAGCCCTCTTTTTTGAGTAGTAACGTCGCCACTTTTTGGTTAATTAAATTATCTTCCACCACTAAGATAGTCTTCTTGTAATTATGGCTATCTACAACGCTTGGTTCTTGTTTGGTAATCAACTGCTGGTCTATACATACTTTAGGCTTTGAGCTTGTACGCTGCGAGCAATTTTTATTCGCTGCTTTTAACGTTTTGCGCAACACTGTAGCAAAACGTTTCCCTAATAATGGAAAAACAATTAACCCATCTATACTACGATGAAAATCAATGTTCTCGTTTTGTTGCTGCTTACAGATAAGCAATGGCGGACGATTAGTTAGGTTATTTAATTTTTCAACATCCGTTAGCGTCACCGCCAAGGTATTCTGGCAATATATGATCAGCGCATATTGCTGAACAACATCTATAAAATCAACATCCTCAGCCAAAATCGTAGCGGCTAATCCTAACTTAAGGCATTCCGCCGCCAGCTGTTGCGCATAATTATTGCTGTTACTGATGATTAAACATTTCCGCTCGCTAAACTCAGTTAATACTGCTTTATCAGATTTAATCACCTCAACATCAATCATAAAATAGAAATGACTACCAACGCCTTTTTTAGAATCTAGTTTAATGTCTCCACCAAGTAAGAGTGCTAACTGACGGCATATTGATAACCCAAGTCCCGTACCACCAAATTCACGGGTAATAGAACCATCTTCTTGAGTGAAGGGTTTAAACACCTGTTTTAACTTATCTTTATTTATACCTATGCCAGTATCTTTTACTGAGAATAATAAAGTGCCGTGGGAATCTGCTTTTTCTTCATAGCTAACCGATAACGTGACGCTCCCCTGCTGGGTAAATTTAACCGCATTAGACATTAAGTTCATCAGTACTTGCTGTAAACGATGGACATCTAACATGACTAATTCAGGTAGGTCTGGCGATAATTCAATTTGTAATGATAAACCTTTAGCAGATGCTTTACTCAGCACGATAGTGACGGTGTCATACACAGCTTCAGCGACATTTGATTGCTGGGGCACGAGCACAAGATTGCCGGATTCTATTTTCGATAAATCTAAAATGTCATTAATCAGTAATAGTAATATCTGCGATGAGGTATCTATGGTTTGTAAATATTCAACCTGCACAGGGGTTAGATCTGTGCTTGCGAGAATATCCGCCATACCGATAATGCCATTTAACGGGGTGCGAATTTCATGGGACATATTGGCTAAAAAAGACGTTTTAGCCTTAGTTGATGATTCTGCTTTTATTTTTTCTATTTCAAGATATTCGGTTTTCTTATTAAAAGACCCTATCAAATTCGCAATTTCATCTTTATAGCGATAATTAATATCGATAACTTCGCCAGCATCATTGTCATTAATCTGCTTTGATATCATAGCAATAGGATTTATTAACCAATGACTTATAATGTAATAACCAATAATCACACATACCAGTAATAGCGGTATAATGCCCATTTCAATATTAACTATTTGCGTATAAACATCATCCGCCACCGTATTGTGAGAGTTAATCACCTCAAGCTGCCAATTAAAATTACTCAGGCTATTTTGAACAACGTACATGCCTTCCACTACATTGAATTTATAATCTGCAATAGAGGTACTGTCGCTGTAAATACGCACGCCTAACTGATGCTCTGCCGCGTGAGATTCAATGACCCCTGTTAACCCTTTTAACGAGATATCTATGGTTGCCACGCCAACAAACTCACCATTATTAAAATAAGGTTGCGATGCGGTGATCATTTTTTGCTTGGTAAAAGGGTCTACGTATACCGCTGACCACGATATTTTATGGTGACTGTTTTCGTGAGAAACTGAGGTATACCAAGGTTCAAGCTGATAAGGCGCCACAGTTGGGTTGTTATAATCATTAATGAATTCAACATCGCCATTTGCATTTCGGGAAAAAAACAGACTGGCTAATTTTTTTGAAGGCATTAATGTGTTGGGCTCAGGCCAGATACCGCCACTGATGATGATGTCATTACTTTCTTTAAATACCGAAAAAATCATATTTTTGACGACATCGACAGAATAACCACTGACCGCAACACCGACTAATCCATGCAAGGTAGCGACTGAACGCTCTAACGGCTCTTCAATTTCATGGGACAGTAATTGGGTTCTTAAATTAAGGTTATTTTCTAGATTATCACGGATAGGTGGTTCGACAACGTAATAGGTAATACTAGCAATTATTGTAATGAGTAAGCAGGTATAGCAACCCAGCGCAATAATGCTTTTTTTCTTTAGGGACATTTGACCACCATAAAAACCAATAACTTACCTCTGAGTATAAGTAATCTAGGTCTTTTTCCTTAAAAAAGTCGCTTAACTATGATCTAAGCCACATTTATTTACGTCAAATGTCTTAACTATCCAGCCCTCGCTATTGGCAAGTCTACATAGGGGAAATAACAAGGCGATACGGTTAGCCACGCAGCCCTACTTTTCTGCAAGAATGTGATAACGAAATAGCAGACAAAAAAATACCCATCAACCTAAGCTGATGGGTATTTTTATATTAACTGTCTATATCGTTACTATCTCACTAATCAAAAACTACATATTCGGTGTTTGGGTTTCTACATGTAGGTTCTGCGCTCGGTGTCTTAGCAAGTGATCCATCAGCGTGATAGCAAGTTGTGCTTCAGCAATTGGCACGGCGCGTATCCCCACACATGGATCGTGACGACCTTTGGTAACCACTTCAATAGCGTTACCAAACTTATCAATTGATTTGCCAGGAATAGTAATACTTGAAGTCGGCTTCATGGCAATGTGAGCAATGATGTCTTGACCACTTGAGATGCCACCGAGTACACCACCAGCGTGATTAGACAGGAAACCATCTTCTGGTGTCATCTCATCACGGTGCTGGCTACCAAGTTGTTCTACAACGCCAAAACCATCACCGATTTCAACGCCTTTTACTGCGTTAATGCTCATCAGCGAATGGGCAATTTCAGCATCTAAACGATCAAATACCGGTTCACCTAAACCTACAGGTACGCCTTGGGCAACAACCGTTACTTTAGCGCCCACAGAGTCACCTGATTTTTTCAGACCACGCATATATTCATCTAGCGCTTCTAATTTACTTGGATCAGGGAAGAAAAATGGGTTTTGTTCAACTTGATCCCATTGCAATGCTTCTGCTTTAATCGGGCCCAGTTGGGATAAATAACCGCGGATAACAATACCGTGTTGTTGTGCTAGGTATTTCTTGGCGATTGCACCAGCTGCAACGCGCATGGCTGTTTCACGAGCGGATGAACGCCCGCCACCACGGTAATCACGGTGACCAAATTTTTGATGATATGTGTAATCAGCATGACCCGGACGGAAGGTGTCTTTGATGTTCGAATAATCTTGTGAACGTTGATCAGTATTTTTGATCATCAATCCAATTGAACAACCTGTGGTTTTACCTTCAAAAATACCAGAAAGGATCTGCACTTCGTCTGCTTCACGGCGCTGAGTGGTATAACGAGATGTGCCAGGTTTACGGCGGTCTAGATCAAGCTGTAGATCTTCGAGTGAAATTTCCAGTCCCGGAGGGCAGCCGTCAACAATGCACCCAAGTGCTGGACCATGGCTTTCTCCGAATGTGGAGATCTTAAATAATTGCCCAATACTGTTCCCTGCCATAACCGTTTTTCCTTTATAAAATACTGACTAATTCTGATTCAAACTTTTCTAAACTAAAATCTTGTGCTCTTTTTTCACAATCAGATCTCATACTTAAACATTTTTCAGGACTAAGAATAGATACAGCATGGATTAAATCATCAATTTCAGCTTCTTTTGATATCAAAATTCATGTTTTTTCATGAATAATA
>NZ_JASJHF010000313.1:0-2912 GCF_033791185.1 Moritella sp.
CGGTTAAAGAACCCATTCCAATTATTCCTACTTGTCATTATCAAATGGGCGGCGTGCCAACCAATGTTAATGGTCAAGTGTTAAAGCTAGATGAAAACGGTAAAGATATTGAAGTAAAAGGTTTATTTGCAGTAGGTGAAATAGCAAGTGTATCTGTTCATGGTGCAAACCGTTTAGGTGGTAATTCACTGTTAGATTTAATTGTATTTGGTCGAGCAGCAGGGAAACACCTAGGTAAAGTACTGACAGCAGAAAATACCTCTAAAGCGCCGACGCAGGAAAATATAGATGCGGCTATGTCACGTTTCAACCGTTGGGAAAGTGGTGACGGCACAGAGTGTCCAAATCAAATAAGAAAAGACTTGCAACAATGCATGCAAAACAACTTCTCTGTATTTAGAGAGGGTGATGCAATGGCAGAAGGTCTTGCTGAATTAAAAGTGCTGCGTGAACGTTTGAAAAATGCAAAATTAGACGATAAGAGTAGCGAATTTAATACCAATCGTATTGAATGTTTAGAGCTTGATAACTTAATGGAAACCGCATTCTGTACGGCAGTTGCCGCAAACTTTAGAACTGAAAGTCGTGGTGCGCACAGTCGTTTTGATTTCCCTGATCGTGATGATGAGAACTGGTTATGTCACAGTATTTATCAACCAGAAACAGAAAGTATGTGTAAACGTGATGTCAATATGGCACCTGTACTACGTGCAGCTTTCCCACCTGTCGCACGTGTTTACTAAGAAGGTTAATTATTATGAATGTTACATTTTCTGTTTATCGTTATAACCCTGATGTAGATAACGCGCCTTATATGCATGATATGTCTTTAGATATCCCTGAAGGCTCAGACTTAATGGTTTTGGATGCGCTGATTTTATTAAAAGAGCAAGACTCGTCTTTATCTTTTCGTCGTTCTTGTCGTGAGGGCGTATGTGGCTCTGATGGTTTAAACATTAATGGTAAAAATGGCTTAGCCTGCATTACGCCTATGTCAGATGTAATGTCTACAGGTAAAATAATATTACGACCATTACCAGGTTTACCGGTTGTACGTGATTTAGTTATTGATATGACTCAGTTTTATACTCAGTATGAAAAAATTAAACCGTATCTAATTACTGATGATCGTAATCCTCCAGCAGGTGAGTATAAGCAATCACCTGAACAACGTGAACATCTAGATGGTTTGTACGAATGTATCTTGTGTGCATGTTGTTCAACATCTTGTCCATCTTTCTGGTGGAACCCTGATAAGTTTATCGGACCAGCTGGCTTACTTGCAGCTTATCGATTCCTTATTGACAGTCGTGATACTGCAACGGAAGAACGTTTATCTAATTTAGATGATGCGTTTAGTGTATTCCGTTGTCATAGCATTATGAATTGTGTCAGTGTTTGTCCTAAAGGATTAAACCCGACCAAAGCAATAGGTAAAATTAAATCTATGTTATTACAACGTGCAATTTAATATACTGATTTATAACTAATAAATAATGAGAGTAAGGAATATTAATGGCAACTAATGTTATGGAAACATGGTTAGCTTCATCGCATTTTTCCGGAGGAAGCGCGACATATATCGAAGGTATTTATGAGTCTTACTTAGAAGATCCCTTATCTGTCGACGCAAATTGGCGTAAAGTATTTGACGACCTGCCTAAAGTTAACGAACAACCTGAAGAACCTCATTCAGCAGTTCGTGATCAGATGCGTCATGCTGCTAAGGCTCCTAAATGTTTTACTCCACCTGAAGGCGCGGTTCACAACGACGCTAAACAGGTAAGAGTATTACAGTTAATAAGTGCCTATCGCAACCGTGGTCATGAAGTCGCTCAGCTAGATCCTCTTGGATTATCTAAACATGAGGTTATCAATGAGCTAGACCCTTTTTATCATGAGTTAACCGGGTCAGATCTTGATGCAAGTTTTAATGTCGGCTCCTATGCGGCATCCAATGAGACCATGGTATTAAAAGATCTCATTGTTTCGTTAAAAAATACTTATTGTGGCTCGGTTGGTGCAGAGTATATGCATATCACTAATACTAGTGAAAAACGCTGGTTACAAAATCGAATTGAATCTTGTGAAAGTAAACCTTCATTTAGTGAAGAAGCAAAAAATCGTTTTCTAGAAGAGTTAACTGCAGCAGAAGGTTTAGAGCGCTACTTAGGCTCTAAATTCCCTGGCGCTAAACGCTTCTCTTTAGAGGGCGGAGACAGTTTTGTTCCTATGCTTAAAGAGTTAATTCGTCGCGCGGGTGAACAAGATGCACAAGAGGTGGTTATTGGTATGGCCCATCGTGGGCGTCTGAATGTTCTAATCAATGTATTAGGTAAAAAGCCAACTGATCTTTTTGATGAATTCTCAGGTAAGCATGCTGTTGTTGATGGCTCTAGTGATGTTAAATACCATCAAGGTTTCAGTAGTGACTTCAAAACACCTAAAGGTAATGTACATTTATCGTTAGCTTTTAACCCTTCTCATCTCGAAATTGTAAATCCAGTAGTGTTAGGTTCAGTTCGTGCACGTCAAGAACGTCTAAACAGTATTGGTGAAAGTGTTATACCTATTACGATTCATGGTGACTCAGCAATCTCTGGACAAGGTGTCGTACAAGAAACATTTAATATGTCACAAGCTCGCGCATTTAAAGTGAGTGGAACTGTCCGCATTGTGATTAATAACCAAATTGGTTTTACTACTTCAAATCCTGAAGATATGCGTTCTACGCGTTACTGTACTGATATTGCAAAAATGGTACAGGCACCTATTTTCCATGTGAATGCAGATGATCCTGAAGCGGTTATTTTAGTGACACAAATTGCGCTTGATTTCCGTAATACATTTAAACGTGATGTAGTGATTGACCTGGTTTGTTATCGTCGCCATGGTCATAATGAAGCAGATGA
>NZ_JASJHF010000314.1:0-6973 GCF_033791185.1 Moritella sp.
GGGTCCAACAGAGGTTATGAGAAATGAACATGAACAGATGCGACGTATGATGACTCAGATGGTTGAAGCTATAGCTTCAAAAGACACGGAGAGATTTTTTGGACTTTCTGAGACATTGATGATGCTAATGCAACAGCACAATATGAAAGAAGAACAGATGCTGTATCCCATGACTCAAGCGCACCTGCCCGATGCTGATGCGGTATTACAGCAAGTTAAAGCGTCCGTGTAATGGTTAAAACCGGATTGCAGACTATTCATCTTGATGTTAGCGAGTTAGAAGCTCCCGAGCCCATGCGTCAAATATTACAGGCTTTAGCAGCGTTATCTCGCGGGCAGTGCCTGATTGTCCAGCATCGTAAAAATCCAGTGCCACTCTATCCTAAACTTATCCAGTTGGGGTTTGCCTATCGGGTCGATATTCGAATACCGGGAACAAGTACATTTTTTGAAAATCAGACCCATAAACAGCGTAATACTGATGGTAGCTGTGAAGACTTAGCGGTTGTTATTAGTATCGCGTTGAAAGTGGATGAATTAGCCTTAGCGGCGTTGTCTGAGGTATAAATACAATGAATCTTGCAGGCTTAGATTTTGAAAAAATACCGGCATTTTCGGTACCAATGCGTTTTTTCTTTGTTGCCCCGTTTTTTGCGTTGATCAGTGCGCTTATTATCGGCTTTGGCGGAGAATCAATGTGGTTGACACGCTGGCACCCTGCGACACTCGCGATGACTCATGCTGTCGTCCTTGGCATTATATCTATGATAATGTGTGGGGCAATCTTGCAATTACTTCCAGTACTTGCGGGGAAGTCATTACCTCACGTTTCTCTGATTGCTATGTCGACATTAGTATTAATGTCGGCAGGTACGTTGTCATTAATTACTGCATTTTTAGCCGGTATGTTTGGGCTCAATAGTGATTTATTTTTCAGTCTTGCGGGCGGTGCATTTACCGTTGGGCTTGGCGGCTTTATAGCTGCGATATTATGGTTAATTAGGCCGCGTACTCAAGCCAGTTTTTCAATTAATACCATGCGATTAGGTTTTATTTCTGTCATCGTGGTGGGGGTTGTGGCCAGTTTACTACTTGCCGATTATTTATTTGCTGGACAGTTTAATATTACTAAGCAGTTAACGGATAGCCACGCGAGTTGGGGGCTTATTGGTTGGATTAGTTTGGTGATTATTGGGGTTAGCTTTCAAGTATTGCCTATGTTTCATGTTGCGCCGGCATTTCCGATGTGGAGTACACGTTATTTACCGGGCTTTTTATTCATCGTATTACTGTTACACACTCTCCTGACATTAGTGATAACACAAGTTAGCGTGACTAATACAGCCGTGTGGCAAATAGCACAAATGATTTGTGTCAGCCTATTAAAGCTCGGTTTGGGCGTCTATGCTGTAACCGCGATGAATTGCTTATTAAAGCGCAAACGAAAAATAACCGATACCAGTGTCAGCTGTTGGTTTATTGCATTAAGTTGTTTGTTACTTTGCTGTTCAATTAGTTTAGTGATGAGTTTAATTATAAGTGCAGTACCGAGTACGGAAATGTGGTTAATTAGCTTAGGTTGGTCGCCGTTGACGTTAGCCTCGGTGTTTATCTATGGCTGGGTAATGAGTGTGATCATGGCCATGATAATTAAGATTATGCCTTTTCTCGCTTATCTGCACTTACAACGTCAATGTGGTTTTCATATGCAAGCCTTCGCATTGTTACCGAATATGCATGTGTTATTAAGTAAACCGCGCATGCAAATGTTGATGTATAGTCATGTGCTAAGTCTAATTACCTTACTGATGACATTATATAACCCGGCTTGTTATTGGTTATTGTCAATAGCGATAATGCTGCAGTTTGGTTATCTGTTTGGATTGATGCTCAGTGTCAGTTATCGTTATTATGCGATAGCTAAAGACATTGACACTGCATTGCTCACATAACGCATCATGTGAATACATGATGCGTTATTACGTTAACTTAAATCTTATCAAATGCGATTAAGAAGTAAATAATACCCACGTATAACCAATAAACATAACTAACAATATAGCCCCAGAAAGGCGACCGAAGCGGTAGTTTAGTTTACTGTCTGCTGCAATTAACTCAGCTGTCAGTTGTTCTGGCACTAAAGCAGAGCGACGCTTACTCACCGCAAAATAGGTCATGGTAAACGAGATAACCATGAATGCAGTCATTATCGATAGCATTGGAATATCGCGTGTTAGCACTTCAGCGGGCAGCTGTAGCCCATCGCCAATCAAACCTGGAAATGCCAGTACACCCAATAGATTAAAGGTATTTGAACCAATCACAGTCGCGAATGCAATCTCCGGCATACCCCGGCGAACACCGGCAATCGCCGCCGCCAATTCTGGCAGGCTGGTACCAAATGCAACTATCGTTAAGCCGATTAATAAGTCGCTAACGCCCATGGCTTTCGCCAGTTCAACGCTACCCCAAACCATGATTTGGGAACTGATTAGTAGTACGATAAGCATGGCAATCGTTTCTACTAATGCACGTGTTTGGCTCACATCTAAAAATTCTAACTCGCCTTCAACATCATCTGTTGATGACGATTTAGCAAGGTACACACAGTACAGCGCAAGCAGTGATATTAGAATTAAACTGTCCCATTTAGTAATCGAGCCATTCGACATCAATGCAATCGTCGCGATAAGCGCAACAACTAGAATAGGGAGTTCACGTTTAATAAAACGCACTTGAATAACCAATGGCATAAACAAAGCGCAAAGAGCGAGTACTAGACCACTGTTGATGATGTTTGAGCCGATAGCATTACCGACAGCAAGGCCTTCTGCGCCATTGAATGAAGCGATAGCACTGACGACTAATTCTGGGAATGAAGTACCAAAGGCAATGACGGTCATACCAATAAACATGACTGAAACACCGAACTGTTTCGCTAATGTGGATGATACTAAGATCAGGCGGTCGGCACTTAAGGTCAGTAAAACAAAACCAACTAGCACTGCAACGATAGGTAATAATAAAGACATAGGGTTCTCGTACGAGGGCATTTAGACATAAACAAGCGACACCCTGCCCTCGAAAGTAGGTGTTTACTTGTTCAAGTCTCATCAAACTTAGTCCTGGGTTATTAGCCTCGGACTCGGTTGAATACACCATGACCTGTGGGTCAGTTATGTTGATGTACTCCTTCACTGGCGTGAAGCGACTACTCCCTCGAATAGATTGCGGCATTATAAGATAGAATGACGCTAACGCAAGTATAATATGTAATTAAATTACGTTATTTTAAAAACATCTTATGGGCATAAATACTTATAGCCGAAGGTGATTTTATTTAACCTATCATTTAGTTTCTTAGTTGCAAGCTGATTTGTACCACAGCATGGTCAGTACTTTCACTATCACGCTCATAGATAGGATTAATCAGGTGGCGGTCATAAGTATGGTAGTTGCTCACCTCAAAAAGACTGCGTTGATATTGTGCATTAAACTCACATGATAATAAGATGTAATCTAACACCGAGCCTTTATTATAAAAGTAATGCGTGGCGGGGCGCGGGGCGGGTGTAGCGCTTGCAACCACTCCATTGGCGGCGTGTTGGTATAAATTCCAGCTATCTTGCAGACTAAATTGCTTCACAATGTCTTGTGCTTGCGGGTCTGAGTTGAAACGTAATGTGTCCATAGTTAGGTGAGATAAAACACCATCACGGTCATTATCTAATCGGTCATTAAAATCACCCATTAACATCATCGGATTATTCGTCACGAGTCGACGTTGGATCATTTGTTGGAATAATAATGCTGCCTCTGAACCGCGTTGCATTGACGATCCCCAACTGCCACACATTTGTTTAGTAAAAGCATCAAGCACCGCTTTGGTGGTGGCTAATTCATTATCGTCACTTTCTAACATTGGCCGTTTAGATTTGAAATGCACGACATAACAATCTGTTGCGCCAAGGTGCGGTAGTTCGATACTGGCGCGCAGTGGCTTACGACTAAATTGATATTCTGATGATAACCCCATGTCCACGGCAAGCTCGCAGTCAGGCATGACCGCAGTGATCTCTGTGATTGGGTAACGTGAGGCGATCGCGACCACGGGGCTGCGGAAAATGTAATCTTCAATGACATCGGCGCTGTCGACTACTGCAAAATACGGGTAGTCACATTCAGCCGCTAATGCTTTTAATGAATCTGGGCTAAACACTTCTTGAAAGCCAATGACGTCAGGCTGATGTTCGACAAGGTAATCACGTATCCATTTCTGCTTTTTTTGCCATTGCTGCTCGTCATAGATACGATCAAAATCATAACAAGCAAACGGTGGTTCGATGTAGTTGAAAAGATTAAAGGTGGCAATTTTTAGCATAGGTAAAAGATACCAGATAGAGAGAAAACAACAGTCATGTTTATAACAAGCTTAGCAGTGTGGGGCAAATAAATATTTACGCCATTTTTACATGCAATTAGTCTAAGGTGCTTTGTGTAATAAGCAACTCATTATTTGACAGTTTGTTGCTTTTTTTTCGTGCGTAATCATCAAGATTTAGCTTGTATACCTTTGATATAAAGGTGTTTAATCAATATCTGGTAAGTTGTAATTAGAATGATAATTAATCATGATTGTAATTTATTGTAATGTACTGTTCGATAAATTGTTTTCTTAAACGTGTTTGTTAGACTC
Source organism: Moritella sp. (assembly GCF_033791185.1). Classification (GTDB taxonomy): domain Bacteria; phylum Pseudomonadota; class Gammaproteobacteria; order Enterobacterales; family Moritellaceae; genus Moritella. The sequence continues at coordinate 4,697 of NZ_JASJHF010000314.1, forward strand.
CGCGCCTTATTCGTTTTAGAGGTAGTATGATGAACAACACACATTTCACAGTGGCAATGACAGTAGCTATTAGCAGCTCGTTTGCTGTATCCGCCAATGATCATCTATTTACCTCTAAAGATTTAGAATCTGCCAGTAATAGTAACGTGAAACATATTGTCGGCATTGAGCAAGCGAAGGTGGCATCAACAGGGTTAACGGCAGATGAAAGTGAGTTACTCAGTGTTGAAGAATACGATCGTTATGAGCGTAATTTTCCTATTTGGGCGCAAGAAGCCATCGATTTAGGGCATGAATTACCTAAGCCATATGGTTTTAGCATGACCTATATGAAAATGGAACAGCCATTGATTGTCGATTCAGTTGGCTTTAGTGGCTTAGGTCCCATTGATGATCGCGTTAAAGTCGGCTCATCAACGGCACAGCAAGAATCTGAAACCTTAACCCTCCGTGGTGATGTTTGGGTATTACCGTTTTTAAATGTATACGGTATTCTCGGTTACACCCAGGGCAGTAGTACAGCTGTGGTTAATCCGACTTTTGAGCGAGCTAATCGACCGAATAGACCGAATAGACCGAATAGACCGAGTAAACCTCCGATTAGCTTAGGCACATATGACTTTGAATTGAACTTTAAGGGCATTACTTACGGCGCTGGGACAACGATCGTTGGCGGCATTGATAATTGGTTTGCCTTGCTCGATGTTAATTACACCAATACCGCATTAGATATTCTCGATGGTGAAATCAGTTCTATTGTCGTCTCGCCACGCGTTGGTTATCGCTGGAAATTTAAAGGCCATGATATGCAGTTATGGACTGGCGCTATGTATCAGAATGTAGAACAAACATTTGCGGGGAACCTCAAGGATATTGGTATCAACCTACCAGGGAAATTTGAAGTCGAGCAGCACCTTGAAGATAAGTGGAATACCTTAATCGGTGGGCAAGCGCAAATTACCAACAATGTCGATCTGCTTATGGAAGCGGGTGTCGGTACTCGCCGTAGCATGATGGTCAGCCTTGGGTATCGTTTTTAATGAGTGCATCTTTTAATACTGTAACCCACAACATACGCCCTAATGTAATGCTACTGATTAAAGTCTCTATGTTCTCGTTTGGCGCTTTGTTATTAACCGCTTGCAGTCAAGATTGGCAAGTTCGTTCATTACCCTCAGATGCCGCTGTCGCTGAAGCATTAACGCCGCAGCCTGATAGAAGTGTACTAGCAAGCACCGAGCTAAATGGATTTTCAAGCTTAGCGATGCCTGGGGATGTAAGACCTTGCTGCGCCTTTGGTAATGCCCAAAAAGTCAAAGTCGGTACCTTACAAGTACCGTTCTTTCGTTATGCTAATACGCTTGGCGCTAATGATATTGGCGCCCATGCTTTTGATGCCGGCTCATTTAGCTATGTAAAAGCATCACCAGACGGCAGTAGCAGCGGTGAAAATAATGGCCAAATCTATACGCGACTTGGCGGCTTCATCGATTTAGCCCATGTACGAGATACCGCTGATAACACTATTATTTTGTTTTATAAAATTTATAAGCAGTTAGGTAAAGAAGCAAAAATCGAGTTACCGCCTGAAATCGGCCCCCGTTATATCCAATTAACGGCCTTTGATATTGACCACCTTGACCCATTACAGCGCTGGAATTTAGCTGCAGATATGGCGGCGAGATTGGGTTACTTAATGGCGGAGTCACATGAAATAGCACAATGGCATGGTTATCGCAGTTGGGCGCTTTGGTCTGAGGAGGTATCAGCTTATTCACCTGAAGACATCTATTCAAATATGCTTGGTGCTAAGATCGCCTTAGCGTTAATTAGTAATAATTTAGCGATGAATAAAACTTTATTTAATCAGCACATGAACGGCTGGTTAACTGCAGCAATCAATCAACTTGAGCCAGTTACTGCCGAGCAAACTAATGCGCTGTTCGATGTGATTGACGGCGATTGGTGGGATTCAAATGAACCACTGCCAAATAAGTTTATGTTATTAAAACGCCATTATGCCTTGGGTGATGTTCAGTCTCCGTATTTGGTGGATAAACAAGCCGCGCAAGCGCATGCTCATTGGCCTTTGCTCGCGCCACTCTATTTACACGGGGAATGTCTGCAAGAGGATCGCCAGCAAGGTGAATGTCAGCAAGAGCCCCAAGCCAAACAATTATCGCTGCCACGTTACAGTCAGGGTATTGATATAGATGCAACGGCAAAATTGTGGTTATTTATTGATGATAAGTTTAAGGCTAACTTTAGCCATATACC
>NZ_JASJHF010000315.1:0-3073 GCF_033791185.1 Moritella sp.
GGTTGGTTGTTTCATCTTCTTCTTGGCAATACTTAATGTATTTTTTCACACCCATTGGGAATTTGCTGTAGTTACCTTCATTGATCGAATAAATTTTACCAGATTTAGGGAAGGTCATTGTTTCGTGTGATAAGCAGAATACGCCAATTGATGGATCGTAGGTGAAACCATGAACACCATTACCGGTTGTAAATACCAGCATGGTTGATGAACCATATACAACATAACCCGCAGCAACTTGTTTACGGCCTACTTGTAAGAAGTCATCCATTGATACTGGACCGCCAACAGGTGATACACGACGATAGATAGAGAAAATTGTCCCAACAGAAACGTTAACATCGATGTTTGATGAACCATCTAGTGGGTCCATTAATACAACGTAGTTAGCATTACGGCTGTTTTGGTTGTCGAAAAATACATAATGATCTTCTTCTTCAGAAGCTATACCACAAACTTCACCACGAGCGATCAAAGCATTTTTGAATACTTCGTTCGCATACATATCGAGTTTTTGCTGTTCTTCACCTTGGATATTTTCAATGCCACTTGCACCTGTTATATCAACGAGGCCAGCTTTATTTATTTCACGGTTTACAATTTTAGCAGCAAGTTTGATGGAACTTAATAATGCTGTTAATTCACCTTTTGCATGTGGAAAATCTGATTGATTTTCAACGATAAATTCACCAAGTGTTTTATGTATTGACATTCCAATTCCTTAATAAAGCAATAATTAAATCCAGTAACTGAGGCTATTTTGCGCCTTTTTAAAGTGGATATCTAGTGCGGGTAATAGATAAATGTGTCTAATTTGTAGATTCACTTGTTAACTTTCAGTTAATGCAAATCAGCTTTCAGTTGAAATGTGTGGATGCTCATATGAATCTTTCATTTTCATATCCGAGAGATACTGCTTAATGTTCGAGCATTTGTAGCGCGGCTTTTAATGTTCGAATTCGAGCGTTGTGGGCGTGTTGGTATTTTCATAAACGAAGTTAGCGTCATCTATAGACGCTAACTTTGTATTATCATTGTAAGCTATTATGGATTAAGCTGAGTTTTAATACTGGGTTGTTGCGATTTTGTTGCTGCTTTTTTTGAGTTTCTCAGTTTGCTTAGCTGAGCTAGCAATACTTGCCCATTCCAATTCGATGACGCTGTATTTTTAGCATAACTAAAGGTCAAAAGATCTTGGCAAGCTTGCTGGCACTCTTGACTCATTGGTAGTGAAGCTAGCTGTAGATCTTTGATCTCGGGCCATTGTTGTTTAAACCATAAAGGTAATAGCTGGTTACTTTGTTGCGCATCATTATTTTTCAGGGCGAGTTGCAATTGTGGCCAGATATTATCAGGTTTAGTTGCATCATAAACTTGCGGATTAATGGTTTTTTGATTACCTCTTCGCAAGATAAACCAAGTGGCAGAGGTTAATACCCATAGCCCAGCAAACATAAAGGTTAACCAACGCCATATTGATGATTCAGCTGTTGGCTGACCGCTGTTATTAGAGGCTGGCGCTAGGATTGAGCTTGCGTCACTATTTTCATTGTTCGCATTGTTTACGAATGAAGTATTGTTTACCACAGGAAGCGTGTTTTCACTTGGTACGATAGATATGGTTTTAGCGGGTAGTGTCGCCCATTCTTGTTGCTGGGTTTTGTTATTAAACCAAGGTATGGATAGTGCTGGTAATGTTAGCTCACCCACTTGATTTGGAATAATGGCAAAACTTAATACTTGTTGTGAGAAGTAGTTGTCTTGTTGTGTAAAGCTAGTCAACTGGGGTTTATCAGGGTAGATCTTCACTGTTTTAGGCCAGTTAATAGCTAACTCGGGGAGGGCAGACTTATCTACATTCGCGGCTGTTAGTGTGATGGTACGGGTTATTGGTTCACCTTGTTGGTAACTGTCTTGTGACGGTTGCAGTTCTTCGTCTACTTGTACAAAGTCACTCACTAACCACTCGCCTTTATAAGTGTCAGGTGGTGGCAAAATGTTTAAACTTACAGCCTTAGCTTGAATAATGACTGGCGTTACTGGTCCTGAACGATAGCCACGTGTTGCGGTACTCACTTGTCCTTCAAATCGACTCGGTGTGATCGTTGTTGGTCCTGCTGTATTACTGGTAATAGCATATTTACGGGTAATAGTTTGAAAACGTCGGCCGTTAATGATTTTACTGGCGTTTTCATCTTTGCCGATCTGCTTAACGCTCCCATCGGGCACTTCTGGCTCGGTGATATTACCAGCTTGCATCGCGGTATTTTGTGCTATGTATAAGGTCGCTGTGTAGATAAATTGCTGACCAATATAAATAGTTTGATCGGGCACCGCTACTTTTAACTCAATATTACGGTTATTGAGTCCACGGTTACTCGCTGTTGATGATGAGATCACATTAACTTTAATTGCTTGTGTGCTGGCACCTTCAATGGTGAAAGCGGGGATGGTATAACTACCAATATTTCTCGCCATTAACACGGTTGTAAAGGTCGTTATATGGGTTTTTGTTCCATTGATGTAAGACGTTTGGCTATTTGTTGAGGTTCTACCTACCATAAAGTCGGCAAGCAGCGGTGAGCTATCCCAATCACTCGCGCTGATACTTTCATTCGCGCGGATTTCAAGGATGAAACTATTCCCTTGTACAACGGGGTTTTGATTTACCGAAGCGGTAATTTTCAATGCTGCGCTGGCCTGAAAACTAAGCATAAATAGTAAGCTTACCAGAACAAGAGTATACGCCGTTAATGAGAATTTAGAGACACGGCGATGTGTGTGTATTGCCTTTACCATATTTGCTCCGAACTATTTTTCTGGTTTGATTCAGCATTACGTTGCTGGCTTTCTATGTACATTTTATTTCTTAATAACAAAGAGGGATCATCAGGGATATTCCGCAACCATTTCTGTAAGCGTTGTTGCTGCTCTTTTTCTAATGGTGTTTGCTGTGTTGCTGATAAACCTTGATTAGTGTTTCCTTCAGGATCTTCAACCGTTTCATTTTCTTGTGCTAGGCCTGCTTGCTCCTGACTGTCTTGCTGGCTTTGACTGTCTTGCTGGCTCTGAC
>NZ_JASJHF010000316.1:0-28545 GCF_033791185.1 Moritella sp.
TATGCACGCTTGATACAGACAAGATCAAAATAGAAATTATGCAATGAAACTGCAAAATATAACAAGTACGACAACTAAATAAAAATATTTTTCTAATAGAGACAAAGCACCATGGATGAGCGTTGCTGACTCTTCGACACCTAACATGGTGATGGTAAACATCGGAAATACATTCGCGATAACAACAAGTATGAGACCAGTTATTGAAAGTGCCAATATCGCACTAATAGAAAATGCATTGTTTGTATAGAGCAAGGTATTGCAACGTGGGCAGTGTGCTTGCTTATTTTTTGCTATAGGCACATGATCGACAATTAGATCACATTTATCACACACACTAATATTTGACATTCACACCCGCCAATGGCTAAATTTTTTATGCTTAATTACTTCTAGTAAACTGTAGCATGTTTTATAAAGGTTCATTAATAGCATTATTTTATTGTAAATATCAATAGGATCACAAGTTTATCCTTAGCGATTTACTGTCCATCATGGTCGGATCTGTTGGATGCTGGCATAATTACGCTTATTTTTCGTTAGCCAAAGTGGCAGTAGTAAAAAATTTTATACTCTTGTAATGAATTAGTATTGGATATAGTTGTAATGGTAAAACGCTTCCTCTTCATATTGAACTAGCAAAGTAAGGCTTCAACTCTAACTCTAAGCTGTTTAGTGACAACGCTATATAATGTAGATCTGATCCAATTAGATTAAATAATTATCAATAACTTAGCTTGTTGAGCGGAGTGGTTAATATATTTTGGCAGGGGCAAATAATTATTTAGAACGGTCACCAATAATAAATTCATTTAAAATCAGATGTCTAAATCATTTTTTCGGCTAAAATGTAGGCTAAACCCATGACTAATGACTTGAATTAAGCGCTAATAGTAAATACACTGTCATAATATACAGTGTATTCAGGGGATTGGTTCATGGCCGTAATAGTAAAGTATGTAGTTGAACGAAATGGTGTGGAAAAAATGACGTCTACAAGTAAAAAAGAAGCCGATGCATACGACAAAATGTTAGATGTTGCCGATGGTCTTACGGACTTTATCAGTACATCATCATTAGCGATAGATGATCGCCTTGCCGAAGAGTTAGCATTATACTTGGCACAAAATAGCGCTTCACTACAGCAAATCTTAAAAGGTGGTAAATTAAAAGATGTTGAAGAGAGTCGCGAAAAACCAGCAAAAGCTAAAAAAGCGGCAAAAAGCACAATAGAAAAAGAAGCCGCTTAATCTTTAATACCGTTAATTATTGTTTGCCGAAGAGGCAAAAATCACGTGAAGAGTTATTTTTTAACACATTTTTGGGTTAAGTTAACGGATTAAAGATAGCATTTAATTGCAATGGCTCTATAATAGCGATAAATTTTATACATGCGATATAGCAAAAATACGTTTTGTTATATCTGAACAATTAGAAGTAATTTAAGGTCATTCATGGAAAACATTGAAAAGCTAAAAAATAGCAAAGAAGTTATCGCTTACTTGGTGGAAATATTCCCAAAATGTTTCACTGCAAAAGGCGAAGCTAAACCGCTAAAAATTGGCATTTTTCAAGATCTGGCTGAGCGTCTAAAAGAAGACGATAAAGTTAGTAAAACATTATTACGTACGGCACTTCGTCAGTATACTGCAAGCTGGCGTTACCTTCACGGCGCTAAAAAAGATGCTGTACGAGTTGACTTAGATGGCAACGAAGCAGGTGTTTTAGATGCAGAGCACATCGAGCATGCACAAAAAACACTTGAAGAAAGTAAAACTAAATTCTTCGCTGAACGTAATAAGAAAAATGCAGAACAAAAGGCAAACGCTGAAAAGCAAAAGCCTGCTGTTAAAAGAGCACCTAAAAAAGTAGTTAAGAAATCAGCTCCTAAGGCAGAACAAAAACCTACAATTCAAGTTGAACGTCCAGTAAATGATGCGGAACTTAAATCAGGCCAGTCTGTCAAAGTTGTAGTTGGTAAAGCACCGGTACAAGCAACTATCGTTGAAGTATCTAAAGATGGTGTTCAAGTTCAATTACTTTCTGGACTTTCTCTAAAAGTAAAAAAAGAGCACCTTTTTGTATAAAGCAATAAGAGTGTTCTGAATTTTTAATAGTCGAGTGTTAGCTAAATATATGAAAATTAGCTGATACTTGACTATTATTAATTTAGCGTTACTTATTCTCAAAAGGATTTTTAATGAAAAAAGTTTTAAAACGAACTTTTATCAGTGCTTCGGTACTATTAGCCACATATGCTCATGCATTTGAACCTGCTATTTCTATTCAAGAACTCCCTACATTAAAGCAAGAAGCTCAGCATTCTGAAGCAAGTAAACGTCTCGTTAATCTATTCACGCGCTCTCATTATAAGTCAGTTGATTTTGATGACGCTTTCGCTGTTGAAGTTTTCGATCGATATTTAAAACATCTTGATGCTTATCGTACAATCTTCTTACAAAGTGACATTGATAGCTTTAATAAATATGCACTGTCATTTAAGAATGATTTCCGCCAGGGTCGTCTTGCACCAGCTTATGATATTTATAGTGTTGGCTTACAGCGTCGTTATGAACGATTTGCTTATGCATTAACCTTACTTGAAACTGAAATTAAATTTGATAGTGATGACGAATATTATTTCGATACATCTGAATTAGATTGGGCTAAGACCACAGAAGAACTCAATGAGCTCTGGCGTCAAAAAGTTAAGTACGAAGCACTTAATTTAAAATTAACAGGTAAAGACTGGCCTGAGATAAAAAAATTACTGCATAAGCGTTATGATACTGCAATCAAACGTTTGCAACAGACACAGAGTGAAGATGTATTTCAAACATTGATGAACTCTTATGCGCGTAATATTGAACCGCACACATCTTACCTATCCCCACGAAATGCCGACCGTTTTAAGACAGAAATGAACCTATCTTTAGAAGGCATTGGTGCAGTACTGCAAACAATTGACGATTATACTGTGATTCGCTCTTTAGTTGCGGGTGGACCTGCGGATTCGACTAAACAATTAAAAGCCGAAGATAAGATTGTTGGTGTTGCACAAGATGACAAAACAATTGTGGATATTGTCGGTTGGCGTTTAGACGACGTTGTCGATAAGATCAAGGGTCCTAAAGGTACCAAAGTTCGACTAGAGATCGTGCGTGGTGAAGGGGCTAGTGCAAAACATAAAATTGTAGAAATTACTCGTGATAAAGTACGGTTAGAAGATCGCGCTGCTAAATCGAAAGTTATCGAGGTTGAAGGCGAAAAGGTTGGTGTTATTGAGATCCCAAGCTTCTACGATGGCTTAACTAAAAATGTACTGACCGAGCTAGCTAAGTTAGAAGCAGATAAAGTGAGCTCTGTTATTATCGATTTACGTGATAATGGCGGTGGTGCATTAAAAGAAGCTAACTTACTTTCTGGTTTATTCTTTGATTCCGGCCCGACAGTACAAGTCCGTGATGCTAGAGATAAAATTAATGTGCTAGAAGATCGTGACGGTAAAACTTACTACGACGGTCCACTTGTTGTATTAGTTAATCGTTATAGTGCATCAGCATCAGAAATTTTTGCGGCTGCATTACAAGATCATGGTCGTGCTTTAGTTGTTGGTGAACAGACATTCGGTAAAGGGACTGTACAACAGCACAGAACACTTGCGCGTTTGTATGACCTGTATGACAAGCCTATTGGTAGTGTGCAATATACCATTTCAAAATTCTACCGTATTAATGGTGGCAGTACACAACTACATGGTGTTTTACCCGATATCGCTTTCCCATCGGCGGTAAAACCAGAAGACACGGGCGAATCAATCGAAGATAATGCATTGGCTTGGGATCAGATCCGTAAAGCAAGTTATCAGCAGTCGTTAGCTTTACAGGCAACTGTAAAACCACTAACAGAATCACATAAAAAGCGTGTTGTCGACAATCCTGAATTTGGTTATATCCAAGAAGATATTATTAAATATAAGCAGGAACTGGATAGTAAAACAATTTCTTTAAAAGAGTCTGTACGTATCAAAGAGCGTGAAGAAAACGAAGCAATTCGTCTAAAACGTTTGAATGAGCGTTTAGAGCGTAAAGAATTACCTGAGGTTAAATCATTTGATGATAAACCTGAGGATTTTGAGTTTGACGATGCCTTCTTATTAGAAGCTGCCAATATCGCGATTGATTTAAGCAAATCAAGCTAAACCACCTCCATTAATACTTCAAGTGCAGCGGGATGCTGCACTTTATTTCCTTTATTTTACGTCTCTATCCGTCGATAGATTAGGACTAGCAATGACACTTAAGCCTAATGCTAAGCATTTAAAAGACTATACCGCCCCAAACTATTTCATTGATAATATCGATCTAGATTTTAACCTTGACGATAGTAAAACAAAAGTTGTTGCTATCAATAAAGTACGCCGTAGTGGTAGCCATAACGATCCGCTTATTTTAGATGGCGTTGATCTTACCTTGCTAGCGGTTTCAATAGACGGTCATAAAATTGATAGCTATTTAGTTAAAGATGATCAGCTTATCATTTCTGATTTACCGTCTGAATGTGTATTGATCATTGAGACAGAAGTTAATCCGCTGGGAAATACCAGTTTAGAAGGATTATATAAATCTGCCGATGCATTTTGTACACAATGTGAATCTGAAGGTTTCCGGAAAATCACCTATTACCTTGATCGTCCTGATGTACTTGCTGTTTTTAGCACTAAGATCACAGCTGATAAAGCTGCCTTTCCTTATTTATTATCTAACGGTAACTGTGTCGATAGTGGTGAGCTAGATAATGGCCGTCATTGGGTGCAATGGCGTGACCCATACCCTAAACCAGCGTATTTATTTGCATTAGTTGCTGGTGACTTTGATGTGCTACGCGATAATTATATTACGACCTCTGGCCGCGATGTAAAGTTAGAACTGTTTGTTGATAAAGGCAACTTATCACGTGGTCATCATGCAATTGAGTCACTTAAGCATTCGATGAAGTGGGATGAAGACCGCTTTGGTTTAGAGTACGATCTCGATGTTTACATGATTGTGGCGGTTGATTTCTTCAACATGGGCGCAATGGAAAATAAAGGCCTAAATGTATTTAATTCTAAATATGTATTAGCGGATGCGGCAAGCGCGACGGATGTTGATTATTTAGGTATTGAAGCGGTCATTGGGCACGAATACTTCCACAATTGGACGGGGAATCGAATTACGTGCCGAGATTGGTTCCAATTAAGTCTGAAGGAAGGTCTAACGGTATTCCGTGACCAAGAATTTAGCTCCGATCTTGGCTCTCGTGCTGTGAATCGTATTCAAAACGTTAAAGTGTTACGTTCAGCACAATTCCCTGAAGATGCTGGTCCAATGGCACACCCAATACGCCCTGCATCTGTAATCGAAATGAACAACTTCTATACCGCCACCGTTTATAATAAAGGTGCTGAAGTTATCCGTATGATCCACACGCTATTAGGTGAAGTGAACTTTCGTGCGGGTATGGATCTATACTTTGAACGCCACGATGGGCAAGCGGTTACCTGTGATGATTTTGTAGCATCAATGCAAGATGCATCAGGTGTTAATCTGACACTGTTTAAGAATTGGTATTCACAATCAGGCACACCGCAAGTGACGGTTACAGATAGCTATGATGCTGAAAGCCATACTTACACTCTATCTATGCAACAGCATACTCCTGCCACTGCAGATCAAAAAGTAAAACAAGTGCTGCATATCCCTGTTGATATAGAGCTACTTGACGAGCAGGGCAATAAGATTGAGCTGATCAGTGCCGGTAAACCTGCTAATCACGTTTTAAACTTGATTGAAAAACATCAAGACTTTGTATTTGATAACGTAATGTCTGCGCCAGTGCCGAGTTTATTTAGAGAGTTTTCTGCGCCTGTTAAGCTTAACTATGCGTACACAAATGAACAGCTTGCCATGTTGATGGTTCATGCTACTAATGACTTTGCGCGTTGGGATGCGTCACAACTACTCATCAATAAGCATATTGTTGAAAACGTAGCTCGTATTCACGATAAGCAAGCACTAGAGTTACCAGCTGTTTTTGGGCAAGCTTTTGCTGATTTAGTCAAAAATGCTGAACTTGACCCAGCACTAAAAGCTGAAATGTTGCAGTTCCCATCAACCAATAGCCTTATGGGTTTATTCGACGAAGTCGATGTTGATGCATTGTTAACGGTGACCGCTTTTATCAAGTCTCAAATTGCTGCTCATGTTGTAACAACATGCACTGCCATTTATGCCGATATGCCTAAGCGTGCTTATGAAGTTAAGCATGATCATATCGCTATGCGTGCATTAAAAAACGTATGCCTTGAGTATATCGCACTAGCGGATGTTACTGATGTTAATGAGTTGGTATTAGCGCAATTCCAACAGTCAGATAATATGACCGATACCATGGGCGCAATCAGCGCAGCCAATAAAGCGCAGCTACCTTGCTTTAAAACGATGATGTCAGGGTTTGAAAAAACTTGGTCTCACGACGGTTTAGTCATGGATAAATGGTTTGTACAAATAGGTGTTAACCCGAATGAAAACTGCCTAGCAATGGTTAAAGAAACGCTAGAGCATGGCAGTTTTTCTCTAGCTAACCCGAATCGAACACGTTCATTAATAGGTAGTTTTTCTGCACTTAATACCAAAGCCTTCCATGCCATCGACGGCAGTGGTTATGTTTTCTTAACCGATATCTTATGTCAGCTAAACAGCAGTAACCCGCAAGTTGCTTCTCGATTAATGACACCGCTTATTGAATTTAAGAAATTTGATTTAGTACGCCAAGAATTAATGAAAGAACAGTTAAACCGCTTAAGTAAAATTGATAATTTAGCGGCTGATTTATTTGAAAAAATAGATCGTGCGCTAGCGTAGTCTAACGGCCGAGCAAATGTGTAACATTAAGTTAAACGTTTGTTTTATAAAAAGTGGGTATTTTGACCAGTTGTAGTGTCATGTGCCCACTTTAAGTTATATGTTAATTTTTTATTCTCAAAAACCTGCATTTTTCTTTCTATCTTGTTGCCTCTGTAGCATTTTTATTACAATTATTAATGTTAGAATGCCCGCCTGAATTACCGTCATAAGTTACTTTTTTAGCTAGACTTAATAAACCAAGATTTAAAGGATTGCTAGTATGTTGAATAAAACGCCTATTCCCGTGTTGCTGGAAAACGTAATCAGCCTTGTAAAGACTAAAGTAGATGTCAAAAGCAATATATTAGTTGAGCAGTTTGTAACTGCGTTATATGCAGGAATGAGGCAAGAAGATCTTTCTTCGCGAAGTGATAGTGATCTGTATTGTGCTGCAATTAGTTTGTGGAATAGATTAAATAGTAGTAATAATAGCGGCTATGATATCTGTGTTTATAATCCAGAAATTAGCCTTAATGGTTGGCAATCAACCCATACAATTGTTGAAATTATTGTACCGGATTCACCTTTTCTAACCGAATCTGTAATGATGGCATTATCTCGACTTGGCGTAATTTCTCATTTGATGTTACATCAGCCAATTGCTTTGAAACGAGATGATAGTGGTCGAGTGAACAAAATTCTAACCAATCCCAAAAATGCAAAGAATTTTACTTCTGAAACTGTATTTTTAATTGAAATCGATCGTCAAACAGAAAGCAGTAAACTTGACGCCATTAGTGCAGAGTTAGCGTCTGTATTAGATGAGATCGCTTTAGCAGTTAATGATTGGTCTCCAATGCAAGATAAGTTGCTTTCTGTCATTGAACAGCTGTCTGCAAAACCAAAGAAAAAAGGTATCGATTATTCTGATACGCTTAAGTTTTTAGCTTGGTTATGTGACCACAACTTCACTCTACTTGGTTACCGTCATTACGATATCGAACCGATAAAGGGTGACTATGTGATCACGCCTGAATGCGCTTCAAGCTTGGGTATAATGAAGAACTCGGTGAACAACCAAGGTTATGGTTTAGCAAACTTGTCGACAGATGCAAGACGCGAAGTATTGTCACAGAACACGCTTATTCTCACCAAGAGTGATGCTAAATCTCGCGTGCATAGGCCTGCAAATATCGATTATGTTGGCATTAAAATATTCGATGCGGATAACAACGTCATTGGTGAAGAGCGATTCATCGGTTTATATGCATCATCTGTCTACAATAGCAGCGCGATTGATATTCCCCTTATCAGTGACAAAATTAAACGTGTTCTCGATGCGTCTGGTTATAACCCTGTAAATCATTCATACAAAGCATTGTTGAATATTTTAGAAACATACACTCGCGATGAAATTATCCAATCGAGCGAAGACGAAATCTTACACTGTGCATTAGGTGTTTTGCATATGCAAGACCGCGATCAGGTTAAGTTATTCGTACGCAAAGATTTATTCGGTCGTTATTACTCCTGCATGGTGTATGTAACCAAAGAGCGTTACACCACGCAATTACGGGAAAAGACACAGCAAGTATTAGCTGACTACCTAGGAAGTGATAAAGAAGTTGAATTTAATACCTATTTCTCTGAAGGTAATATGGCTAGAACACAATATATTGTGCACGTAGGGCAACATGATAAAGAGCTAAACGTAAACGTAGCAGAGATTGAGCAAAACCTAGCTGAGGCCGCTAAATCTTGGAATGATAAGTTAAAAACCGCTATTGTAAGTCACTATGGTGAAGAAAAAGGTCGTTATTTATCAGAGCAATACATCCATGCTTTCCCACAGTCTTATAAAGAGTATGTGTTACCAAGTTCAGCTGTCGCCGATATTATTAAGCTAGAAACACTGTCAACTGAGCATAAGTTAGAAATGATCTTCTACCGTGCACAAGAAGAGCAACATGACTCAAATCACGTACGTCTAAAACTGTTCCATAAAGATCAGCCAATCCATTTGTCCGATGTACTGCCTATGTTAGAAAACATGGGGTTAAAAGTACTGGGCGAAACACCATTTAAAGTAAAAACAGCTGACGGAACGGTATATTGGGTACTTGATTTCACCATGCTTTATACCGGTGATAATGTTCTTGATACCACAGAGCGAAGTGCTGACTTCATGTCTACATTCCATCAAGTATGGGAAAATCGTTTAGAGAATGATGGTTTTAATAAATTAGTACTTAAAACTAATTTATCTGGCCGTCAAGTCTCGGTACTTAGATCATACGCAAAATACATGCGCCAAATTGGTAATAATTTTAGCCAAGCATATATTGAGAATACATTAGCGTCATTACCTGAGTTAGCGAATAGTTTATATTGCTATTTTCATCAAAAATTTGCTATCGACCAGGGCGAAATTGATAGCCTAGATATCATTGCCAACTTTGAAACTAAGTTAGAGCAAGTGAATAACTTGGATGATGACCGTATTATTCGTCGTTTTATTGACTTAATCACAGCTACATCACGAACTAACTTCTATCAAATAGATCCAAAATCAAAAAAATCGGCTCAAAGTAAAGCATATATCTCGTTTAAATTTGAGTCATCATTGATCCCTGATATGCCCTTGCCACTACCAAAATTTGAAGTGTTTGTGTATTCACCGCAAGTAGAAGGTGTGCATTTACGTGGCGGTAAAGTGGCTCGTGGTGGCTTACGCTGGTCTGATCGTCGTGAAGATTTCCGTACCGAAGTATTGGGTTTGGTTAAAGCACAGCAAGTGAAGAATACGGTAATTGTACCTGTCGGTGCAAAAGGTGGTTTTGTTTGTAAACAGGTTCTACCATCTCACAGTCGCGACGAATTATTTAATATTGGGAAAGAATGTTACCGCACATTCATCCGTGGTTTACTCGATATCACTGATAACATTGTTGACGGTGAACTGGTTCATCCCACCAACGTCCGCTTTTACGATGAAGCTGATTCGTATTTAGTTGTCGCCGCTGATAAGGGGACGGCTACATTCTCAGATATCGCCAATGAGATCAGTGATGAATATAACTTCTGGCTAGGTGATGCATTCGCGTCAGGTGGGTCGGTGGGCTATGACCATAAGAAAATGGGGATTACTGCCAAGGGAGCTTGGGAATCGGTTAAACGTCACTTCCGCGAAATGGGCATAAACTGTCAGGAAGAAGAGTTCACTTGTATTGCTGTTGGTGACATGGCCGGTGATGTATTCGGTAATGGTATGCTGTTATCGAAAAGCACTAAGTTAATAGCTGCATTCAACCACATGCATATCTTCATCGATCCAAATCCAGACTGTGCAACAAGTTATGCTGAGCGTGAGCGTTTATTCAATTTACCACGTTCAAGCTGGACTGATTATGACCGTTCAATTATGTCTAAAGGCAGTGGTATTTTCTTACGTTCAGCTAAGGCGATCACGCTAACACCTGAAATCAAGAAAGTGCTGGGTACCCATGTTTCATTAATGACCCCTACGGATTTAATTAAAGCGATCTTAACATCACAAGCAGATCTACTGTGGAATGGTGGTATCGGCACTTATGTTAAATCGGCATCTGAAACAAATAATGATGTAGGTGATCGTGCGAATGATCATGTGCGTATAAACGGTAATGCTCTTAACGTTAAGATTGTTGGTGAAGGTGGTAACTTAGGTTGTACGCAGCTTGGCCGTATTGAGTATGCTAAAAATGGTGGTCGTATTAATAGTGACTTCATTGATAACGTGGGTGGTGTAGATTGTTCAGATAATGAAGTAAACATTAAGATCTTACTTAACAGTATCGTTAGCAATGGTGATTTAACGCGTAAACAACGTAACGAATTACTGTATTCAATGACTAATGAAGTATCTGAAATTGTACTTAATAATGCTTATAAACAGACCTTGTCTGTATCTGTTACTCAAACGCGCGCAGCAGAGCAGTTGAAGGAACAAATTCGCTTCATGCAAATGCTAGAGCGCACTGGTAAGCTAAACCGACAACTTGAGTTCCTACCAAGTGAAGATGAACTAGCTGAGCGATTAGCTAAAAACGAAGGTCTAACGCGTCCTGAACTGTCTGTATTGCTCGCATATGCAAAAATGCAATTAAAAGAACAGCTTAACTGTAATGAAGTGTTTGAAGATGGATTTTTGTCTGAATTGCTTATCACTGCTTTCCCGCAGTTACTGCAAGAGAAGTACAAAGCCCAAATGCAAGGTCATCCATTAAGAAATGAAATTATTGCGACACAACTTGCAAATGAAATTATTAATGACATGGGCATGAACTTTGTTGGCCGTATGCAAGATGAAACTGGCTCTACCGTTGTTGAAATTGCCAAATGTTTTGTTATCGCTAAGCATGTGATTGGTATGGAAAATATGTGGGATGTTGTGACAGGGTTAGATAATAAGGTCGACTCTGCCACACAGCTTGATATGTTATTTGAAAGTCGCCGTTATATTCGTCGTGCAGCCTGTTGGCTAGTGCGATATCGTGATCGTAACATGAGCATTACTGACACGATCGCTTTCTATAAACCGATTTATGATGGTATGAAAGAAAATACAGAGCAAGTACTTGTTGACGCTGATAAAGCAAAACAAATTAAGCGTATCGATGGACTGATTGAAAAATTAGTACCGGCTGATGTGGCAAATGAGATTGTACATCAAAACATATTATTCTCAGCGTTTGATATTGCTGATGTTTGCAAGCAGTACCAAGTACCAATGTCTCTTGTACAATCTGTTTTCTTCTCTTTAGGTAACAAGCTACAGTTGCATGATTTTATGCATCAAATTAACTTGCAACCAGTTGCTAACCATTGGCAAGCACTTGCAAGAGCTGCATTCCGTGAAGAACTTGCGTTACAACAACGTAGCTTAACATCAGTGGTGTTATCTACTTGTTCATCAACAGGTAAGTGCGATATAATCATTGACGAATGGTTATATGATCATGATGCACTTGTTGTTCGTTGGCTGCAAATGTTGACTGATTTTAATATGAGCTCTTCGCACGAGTTTGCTAAATTCTCAGTAGCGTTACGAGAATTGAATTTACTTCACTTAAGCTGCCGCAATGCAAGCTAATGAGTAAATTGATGTTTGCGTAAGCACTCAATTAAATGATTTAATTATGAAGCACTGTTAATACAGTGCTTTTTTATGAGGAATAGAAAATGTTATATCGTATTGCACGTGAATTTTTGTTTATGCAAGACCCGGAAGTAGTGCATGAAATAACAATCAAAGGGTTAAAATTAACTGGCTCTACTCCTTTAAATTGCTTATATGCGCAGAAATTACCGAGTAAACCTGTGACGGTAATGGGACTTACCTTTGATAACCCAGTCGGTTTAGCAGCGGGTTTAGATAAAAATGGTGAAAGTATTGACGCGTTTGCGGCAATGGGCTTTGGATTTATTGAAGTTGGTACCGTGACGCCACGTCCACAAGATGGTAATGAAAAGCCGCGTATATTCCGTATCAAACAAGCGGAAGCGATTATTAACCGTATGGGCTTTAATAACGAAGGTGTGGATCAATTAGTTGAAAATGTTAAAGGTGCAAATTATAAAGGTATCTTAGGTATTAACATAGGTAAAAACAAAGATACACCAATCGAAAAAGGGAACGACGATTATCTAATTTGTATGGATAAGGTTTATCAATACGCTTCTTATATTGCCATTAATATTTCGTCACCAAACACCCCAGGATTACGAACTCTTCAATACGGTGAAGCACTTGATAGTTTATTAAGTAGCCTTAAAGAACGTCAAGCTGAATTAACCAAGACTCATGAGAAGTATGTGCCATTAGCGGTTAAAATTGCACCGGATTTAACCGATGATGAGCTAGCTCAAGTAGCTGAATCACTGATTAAATATAAAATGGATGGTGTCATTGCAACAAACACGACATTAGATAGAACATTAGTCCATGATATGCCACATGCTTGTGAAGCTGGTGGTTTGAGTGGCCGTCCAGTTCAACACGCGAGCACTGAAATTGTACGTAAATTAGCAGTTTTACTTGATGGTCAATTACCTATCATAGGGGTAGGCGGTATTGATTCTGTTGTGGCAGCAAAAGAAAAATTTGTTGCTGGTGCAGAATTAGTACAGGTATATAGTGGATTTATCTATAAAGGCCCTAAATTAGTTAAAAACATTGTAAAAAGTTTGTAACGTTTTGCTTGGTTTTAGTCTATATTTCTGATATGGGTATTTACATATGGATAGGGTGTAGTTAAACTAACGGATAGTTAATTACACTACTGGTATCAGGATGTTACTAGAACCAAGCAATAAGTGGTATTGGCAGTATGACTGTGCAAGTCAATTCATCGTTATTCAATTATCCGATGGACTTGCAATGTCTTGCCATTTAGATAAGCGAAACATGAATAATTTGTGCAAAGGCCGTATTAACTTTTGCGCTGAGGATTCAAGTTATTATTACTATTTCTTAGAAGCACTTAAAGATTTAGACTTTAGTGTGCCTGAGAAAGTACAAATCGCGTTAAACGCGGTAACTAACTTACGTTTTCATAAAATAAAAATGCCACAAAGCTGGTTCTTTGATTATCATTACTCTGACGCTTCGTTTAATACTGGCGATATTATTACCTTGTCATTAAAAGGGGTGAATATTCAGTGTGTGATACTTGAAGCAGATGATCGGGTATCGACCTGTATGTTGTTAGATACAAGCGTTCAACTTTCTGATTCTAAAAAATTAAATAAATTTGAAGTTATTCGTGTTATGAATGATCGCGTACTACTTCAAAATACAGTTGCAAAACATTTACCAAATGATTCATTTTCCTTCGTTCAGATCATGGCATAGCTTAATCCTTCAATAATCCTCCTGTTTATCTAATAATTTCCTCAACATGACTATGCGACTATAATGCTGCGTGGTATAGTTCGCACCCATTAATAATCACATTGCTTACTTTCTTTTTTATCAGGAAGTATCTCGAAATAATATAGGCTTTCAAATTGACTAAACTCAACACTTATTTTGCTTCTTCTCCTAAGGGTTTAGAACTTCTGCTTAAAGAAGAGCTAATTGAACTTGGCGCACAAGACTGTCGTGAAACCATGGCTGGTGTCGCATTTAAATCGACTCAATTAACAGCGTATAAAATTTGTTTGTGGAGCCGCTTAGCGTCTCGAGTTACCTTGCAATTAAAAACTTTTAAAATTTTCGATGTACTGGATCTTTACCTTGCGGTATCGGGCATGCATTGGGAAAAAATATTCGATATAGATAAAACCTTTGCTGTATCTTGCTCGGGTACCAACGACAGTATTCGTGATACTCAGTTTGGTGCATTGAAAGTTAAAGATGGTATTGTCGATCGCTTTACAAAGAGTATGAGTGATCGTCCTAATGTGGCTAAAAACGATCCTGATGTACGTATTCATCTGCACATTCGTCGTGAAGAAGCGACACTATCTCTCGATTTATGTGGTAATGGTTTACATCAACGTGGTTACCGTCAAGGTACGGGTGCTGCACCGCTAAAAGAAAACTTAGCGGCCGCTATTATTAAGCGTACTGGATATACTGATGGTCTATTAGTTGACCCTATGTGTGGCTCTGCAACTCTACTTATCGAAGCGGCGTTAATGGCACTTAAAGTACCCGCAGGTATTTTACGTTCTCGTTACTGTTTCCAACAACTGAATGATTTTGATCAATCAGGTTGGGAAGAACTGGTTGCACAAGCTAAATATCAAGCACGTAAAAATATCGCAAACACTGATCTTAAAGTTTACGGTTTTGATAAAAGCTGGCGTGTACTTGACCAAGCTAAAGCCAACGTGCGAGCGGCTGGCCTAGAACATGTTATTGAATTAGAAGTCGGTGACGCTAAAAACCTAGTTAATGATTTCACCAGTGAAGGGACATTAATTTGTAACCCTCCTTATGGTGAGCGTATGGGTGAGCAACCTGAACTAATCGTATTACACCAAGTCTTAGGTGAACGCTTAAAGAGTGAATTTGCTGGTTGGAATGTTGCATTCTTCTCATCAAACCCTGATTTACTCTCTCGTTTAGGCATGCGCGCAAATAAGCAATATAAATTATTCAACGGTGCATTAGAGTGTTTCCTTAAGCTTTATCAGATCTCATCAGTTGCGCGTCAAGCTAAAGCACACGTTGAAACACAAATGACCCCTGGTTTTGCTGACGATTTCCGTAACCGCTTAAAGAAAAACATCAAGCAGTTAACTAAATGGGCTAAAAAAGAACAAGTAAACTGTTACCGTTTATACGATGCTGATCTACCTGATTACAATGCCGCTATCGATTTATATGATGATTGGATTGTAGTACAAGAATACAAAGCACCTAAAGACGTGCCAGAGCAAAAAGCCAAACAACGTATCATGGATATTGTTGCAGTAACGCTGGAAGTGACGGGTATTGATCCGAATAAATTAGTATTGAAAGTGCGCCAGAAACAAAAGGGTGCGAATCAGTATGAAAAATTACAACAAGTTAAGTCGGTATTTACAGTAAATGAATATGGCGCTCAGTTTGAAGTAAACATGAAAGACTACCTAGATACGGGTTTGTTTATCGACCACCGTTTAACACGCCGTATGGTAGGTCAAATGAGTGCTGGTAAACGTTTCTTAAACCTATTCTCGTATACAGGTAGTGCAAGTGTTCACGCGATCTTAGGTGGTGCAGAATCTTCAGTTACTGTTGATATGTCGAACACTTATCTTGATTGGGCAAAACGTAACTTTGCGTTAAACAACATTAGCATGCGTAAGCATGAAGTTGTGCAAGCGGATTGCTTGGCTTGGCTAGCTCGTTGTGAAGACAAATTTGACCTTATCTTTATTGACCCACCAACGTTCTCTAACTCGAAACGTATGGAAGACAGCTTTGATGTAGAGCGTGATCATATCCAACTCTTCACGTGGTTAGAAAACATCCTTTCTGCTAGTGGTCAAGTGGTATTCTCGAACAACAAACGTAACTTTAAGTTAGATTTTGAAGGGCTAGAAAAACTTGGCCTTAAAGCAACTAATATTACTGAACAAAACCGTTCGAAAGATTTCGCGCGTAACAAAAATATCAGTAACTGTTGGTTGGTAGAACGAGTAGCATAATGACTAAATACGCATTCTATACTACGGAAGGCTGTCATTTGTGTGAACAGGCTTGGGACATTGTGACAGACCAAGGTCTCGTCAATGAGATGACCCGAGTTGAGATCATTCATGTGGAAGCTGACGTTGCTCGTTATGGTATTCGTATCCCTGTTATTAAGAACAATGTGACTGATAGAGAAATTGGTTGGCCATTTGATAGTACAGAATTGGCTAACTTTATCGCACAAGACTGATTTATGTGACTAAATCCGAGCGGTTTCAATTACAAGGTAATTGTTATCGCTCGGATTTTTTCTATTTTATAACTTTATGTTAGAATACCACTAACTGTTTGTCTCTTTGGTGCCTTAAAGAGTTTACCGAAAGACAATTGAATTATTTATTAAGGAAATACCGTGGCTGTTATCACGTTACAAAATGCTTGTCTTGCCTTTGGCGACTTGCCGTTATTAAACCATGCTGATGCTGTATTTGAACCAAGAGAACGAGTGTGTCTTGTTGGTCGTAATGGTGCAGGTAAATCGACAATGATGAAAGTTATTGGTGGTGAAATCCAACTTGATGATGGTGTACTGAGAGTAGAGCAAGATGCTGTTATTTCTCGTCTAGAGCAAGATCCACCTAAAGTAAGTGGTGTTACAATTTTTGATTTTGTTGCGGGTGGTCTAGCGGACATCGGTCAAGTGTTAAAAGACTATCATCATCAAGCAATTTTAGTTGGTGAAGATTACAGTGAAAAAGCATTAAACAAATTGATGCGTTTACAAGAAGAACTTGATAACCGTAACGGTTGGGAGTTTGAACAAAACATTGAACAAGTATTAACACGCTTAGATTTAGATGCTGACATGTTACTTGATGATTTATCTGGTGGTTGGTTACGTCGTGCGGCATTAGCACGTGCACTTGCAAGCAAGCCTGACATTCTATTACTTGACGAACCAACAAACCACTTGGATATCGAATCTATTCTTTGGTTAGAAGAATTCTTAAAAGACTTCGCTGGTACAATCATTTTCGTAAGTCATGATAGAAGCTTCATTCGTTCTATGGCTACACGTATCATTGATATCGACCGCGGTAACTTAATGTCTTTCCCTGGTAACTATGATCAATACCTAGTGGGCAAAGAAGAAGCATTACGCGTAGAAGATGAACAAAATGCATTGTTCGATAAACGTTTAGCACAAGAAGAAGTGTGGATCCGTCAAGGTGTTAAAGCCCGTCGTACCCGTAATGAAGGTCGTGTAAAAGCCCTTAAAGAAATGCGAAACGAACGTAGCGAGCGCTTAACAGTACAAGGTAAAGCGAAGATCTCTGTTGATGAAACTTCACGTTCAGGTAAACGCATATTTGAAGGCGAAGACGTATTTTACGGTTACGAGAACAAGCAAATCGTTAAAGACTTTACCTTTAACATTATGCGTGGCGATAAAATTGCATTCGTTGGTCCAAATGGTTGTGGTAAGAGTACATTAATCAAGTTATTGCTTGAAGAGTTACAACCACAAGCCGGTTTCATCAAATGTGGTACTAAGTTAGAAGTTTCTTACTTCGATCAACACCGTACTGAATTAGATCTTGAAAAAACAGTAATCGACAACTTAGCTGACGGTAAACAAGAAGTTGTAGTTAATGGTAAACCGCGTCATGCACTTGGTTATTTACAAGATTTCTTATTCCACCCGCAACGCGCTCGTACACCAGTAAAAGTACTTTCTGGTGGTGAACGTAACCGTCTGTTATTAGCTAAATTATTCCTAAAACCATCGAATCTTTTGATTATGGATGAACCAACCAATGATTTAGATATTGAAACATTGGAACTTTTAGAAGAATTACTTGCCAATTATCAGGGTACGTTATTATTAGTAAGCCATGATCGTAACTTTATTGATAACACAGTAGAAAGTTGCTGGATGTTTGATGGTAAAGGTCACATCACTAACTTTGTTGGTGGTTACCATGATGCTAAGAATCAACAAGCAAATACACAATCTATGATTGCTAAGCCAAAAGCGAAGCCAGTTGTAGAAGCGCCTGTAAAACAAGCGAAACCAGTTAAGGCCGTGAAGACAAAAAAACTGCCTTACAATATACAAGTTGAACTCGATAAACTGCCTGCAAAAATGGAACAACTCGAAGAACTAGTTGAAACATTGCAAGCTGAAATTAATCAACCTGAATTCTTTAATAAGCCATCGGATGAATCGAAAGTGATGCTTGAAAAACTTGCTAGTAAAGAGCAGGAACTAGAGACTGCTTTCGCTCGTTGGGAAGAACTTGAAGAAATGAAAGGCTAAGGAAAATTAAACATAATGCTTTTAAAAAAGACTAAGTTAGCAGGGATTATTAGTCTCGTATTGTGTACAACTGCGGTGGCTTCAACCACCGCTATTGTTGTAGACAGCAGTGGAGAACATGACTTTGGTCCATACGTTTCAGCGATGGACACGTCAGGTACAGCGACTAGTACAGCAACCTACACTCATAAATATGCACAACAATTTACATATGATATTGGTGCACCTTGGACATACGCATTTTATACATCCAAGAAGAATGACTACTGTATTTATGACTCAGATATTTGTGAGATGATTTGGGGTGGTTCTAAATCCGATCGCGTTGACGATAGTGATGGCCTATTTGTATGGCGTCGTAATATTTTAAATACCTACAATGGTTATAACGGTAGTTACGAATCAGAAACAACAAGTGCTGTTAATGACACGGAAGTAGCGCCATCAAACTTGAAGGAATCACGAAAAATAACGGCAATTTCTGGTGTAGATCAAGTCGGCTACGCTACAGATTCAAGTGCTAAAGTCGTTCGAAGAGGCTTTTATAACGATATCGAGTTAAAACCTGAATTTGCGGATAAGCAGGGGTTCAGTTCCGCCCATGATGCTACAAACGTTAGCGTTAACTCGGTTACGGTACCAACTAATAGCTTTGATAAAAAATTAATTGTTGGTCAAGCGAGTGTTCAGTGGGCTAATGCTGATGATCAAGATCGTTTTACTTATTGTTTTAATTATCCAATTGATGACGATCGTTATGATTATGATGATCTCTATAATTGCCCTGGATTTGACTTACAAGCGAGTTATTGGGATGAAACAGGCAATGGTTTAGCTTATTTTTCTAATAATTCTAAAACCACATGGTTGAATACCGGTGGTGATGCTACATTCATTGCCAATGCTTATGCTATTAATACCTCTGGTTTTGCTGTCGGATTTTCTACTCAACAGATCTATTCATCTACCAGTGGTGGCCGTGCTCGCGCGACACTATTTAAGCCAACTGTAACAGGTAAAGATACAGTCAGTTATGCAATGACTGAGATCACAAAACCTAAGACAGATTCTGGCAGTGATTATGATGACATTCTTCGAGATACAGTTGCGATAGATATTACTGACACTGTTTATGTCAAAGCGACTAAAACAATGGGGCCTGCAACTGGTACGGATGAATTACAATCATTTATTACGGTAGGTAATCGTACTTATAACCAACCTCAAAATAGAAGTTATGTAACTGATTTTTATACGTATGATATAAAAACACAAGAGACCCGTTACCCATTTCAAGCTAACCCGATTAAAGGGGCTAGCTCGCAAGTGAGTAAAATTAATAATGTCGGCCTCGCTGTTGGTTGGCGTGATGCACGCGGTGAAACAACGCCGACTGCGGATGGCGCTCCTCGGTTCCAAAGTGCATTTATCTATAACTATGAAAATGAAAAGTCATCTTATCTAGATGATTTATACTGCCAACAGCAAATTGCAGATGGTAATGACATTACTTACAGATTAAGCAATGCTATTAGTATTAGCGAACCTGACTCTGCAGGTGACGTTGTTGTTGTTGCCAATGGCTTTGATTATAAAACTGAAGCCAATTATATGAACAAAACAGGCTCTAATCCTGCAGTATTTTCAATGACAATTAAAGCTGATGAATTAGCTAATTTGTCAACGACATCTTACTGTCCTGTTAAAGCTGAAGAAGATTATGAGCGTAACGGGGCTGGTATGGGATGGTTTGTATTATTACCTACAATGCTGCTTTTATTCCGCCGTTTTAAACGTTAATAGTTAAACCCTAAACGTCATCTTTTGTTTCTTCAAAGCCACAGTAATTCAATTACTGTGGCTTTTTTAATTGATTTGTTGAATATCTTAATCTATTAATTAATAGAGGCATGGAAAGTCTCAGCTTTAAGTTATACATTTTTTGAGGAATCTAGAATGAAGAGACAGAAGAGAGATCGTTTGGAAAGAGCATATTCGAAAGGTTATCAAGCTGGAGCAGCAGGTCGTTCAAATGAAGTTTGTCCATTTCAAAGCGCTGATTCGCGAGGTCAATGGTTAGGTGGATGGCGTGAGGCACAAGAGATCCGAGGAACAGGGCTCTTCATAAAATAATTGATTAACAAATACAACAAAGCCCCAAATAGGGGCTTAATTAAAATCGTATCTAGCTTGAATTAGAATACAGTGGTGTCTTGGAATAAACCTACTTTTAGATCTTTCGCAGTATAAATTACTTTACCATCTACAAGCATTTCAGCGTCAGCAATACCCATTACTAAACGACGAAGTACAACACGTTTCATCACAATTCTGTACGTTACTTTTTTTGACGTTGGCAGCACTTGGCCTGTGAATTTAACTTCACCTACACCCAGAGCGCGGCCTTTACCTTTTGCGCCATTCCAACCTAGGAAGAAGCCAACTAATTGCCACATTGCATCTAAGCCTAAGCAGCCTGGCATAACCGGATCACTGTCGAAGTGACAGTCAAAAAACCATAAATCAGGTGTTATATCTAGCTCTGCAACGATCTCGCCTTTACCGAATTCACCGCTTGTGCTATCAATGTTTAGAATACGGTCCATCATCAGCATATTGTCTTTTGGAAGACGAATATCAGATTCAAATAACTCGCCGTTACCACATTTAACTAAATCTTCTTTATCGAAGCTATTACGCTCAGTTGCTGACATAGGTACCACTTCAACCTCTAATTCATTTATCATAATAATATCCTTGTTTTCTTGGAGCCATCTTAGCGTACATCTGTACGCCTAACAAGTCCAATCAGTTGCTACATCCCTGTTTTCCGATAATTTTAGCGTACAATTGTTTAATTTTAGTTACAAAACAAGTGTCATTATCTTCTAATTTATCATCTTGTTCTTCAGCGAGTAGCTGAATAATGTTGTAAAGGCTGTCTTGTTCGTCTACTTTTCCAGCCTTGATCCCCATCAACAGCTCAATGGCTTCATCTATGTGCGTAACAGGGTAGATGGCAAGCTGCCCACTGGTAACGGCGTCGATCAGTTTATCACTTAAATTTAAGTTAACTATATTAGCCGCGGGAATTAAAACGCCGATATTAGTTTGCTCATTGAGTTCACAGATGCGCTGAAAACCTTCCAGTTTTTCATTAATGCCGCCAACGGCAAGTACAGTACCAAATTGATCGATAGCACCAGTAACAGCCAAGTTTTGGGCTATTGGTTTCTGTGCGAGTACCGATAACAAAGCGCACGTACCCGCTAATGCCGCACTATCACCATCAATTTCACCATATGATTGTTCAAATACCAAATTGGCACTAATTGGTAAAGGCAATGGTTTTGCAAAAGTATGGGTGAAAAAGCCCTGAATAATCATCATTGACTTGGCGTGAATGTTACCCGCTAATTCTGCTTTACGTTCGACATCAGATATATCGCCATCGCCATTTAAATGTCCCGTTGCCGTAATGCGAATCGGTTCACCAAAACTTTCTGGGTGGCCATGTATCTCAAGTACGGATAAGCCATTTATTTGACCTATTTTGTTGCCATCCGTTTCGAGGATGATTTGCTTTTCAATAATGCCTTCATTACTTAGACGAATATGACCATTAAGCGCTTCGTGTTGAAGTTTTAACACCCTATTTAAGGTGTTACTATCAATATACTTTAACTTGTTAGCCGATGCGATTTGATGGCAATAGTTTAACAAGGTTGTTAATTTAGCTTCGTTAAGACTGAGATAGTTATTATGTTCACACCAACGGCTACTTAACTGTAATAGTCGTTTTAGACCACAGTCAGACAGCGGCAGCAAATTAGAGTCAGCTAGGAGTAATTTAATATAACCGATATAGTTAGCGATATCTTGTTCGGTAATATTGAACTCAGGAGAGAAATCAATGAACGACGTAGCGAGACTTGATAATTCTCGATCACCGTCAGTCAATTGACTAATGGCTAATCGATCGCCGAGTAAGATAACTTTAACGTCAAGCGGAGCTGGATCTGGTTTAAGTTCTGTTTGGATCGTTTGGTTACTCGAACTCCAGCTTAAAGTCCCTTGTTTGATCACTGATTTTAACTGATACCATAAAGCGGAGTTAATAATTAACTCATCAATCTTGATAACAATATAACCGCCATGTGCTTGATGCAGCAGACCCGGTATTAACTGCGCTACGTTACTCGTATAGCTGTTATTTTTGTACAAGGTATCTAGGTTACCAAACAATGTTGCTTGGTTTAGATTGGTGGCATCAACGATATTAGATCCGGCTGTATGCTCATCGGCTAGTATCTTAAACGCATACTCAACATTAAACTCATTAAGATTGAGCAAAAGTGGTAAAATGCTAGGGTATGCTTTAATAAGGCATGTATTTAACTGTTCATTTGAACACTTACCAGTAGCAATAATCTGTTCAATTAGTTGCTTAAACAGTTCTGTTTTATCACGCCAAATTTCAAATGCACGTGCACGCCCAACTGTTGTTATATCTTCAATATAACAAATTGATTTAGCGCGTTTATGCGACATATTTCGCAATATATCTGAGAATGATTTTAAGTGGTCAAAGCCATCAAAATCGGTTGCTACAAGTAACTTAGCCGTTGCAGTCTCATGGAATAGTGAAAATAGCTCATTATTTTGGGGGAATAATTGATCTCGCGTAACTGTATCAAACTCTTCAAGTTTGCAGCGCGAGCTAAGATCAAAGACAGGAACAAGTTTATCAGCAGTAATTTTCTCAGTTAACAAGGCTATCACTCATGTAAGGTAGATAATATAAATTATATGAGATTGTCTTATAAACAGATAGGTTTATTCATGGCTTGGATCAAATAGTCTGCTTTTGAGCGGGATTAATAACCAGATCTGATAAGGTTAACAAAAATAGCTTGGTTCGAAGTGCCATTTTATTAGCTCCCTAAACAGTTCATCGATTGATGATAAACGTCAGGGAGATAACAGTGACCAAGTTATTATGTGCTTACCACATTAAGTCATCAGGAATTTCGAAATCTGCGTATGGGTCGTCTTCGTCAACTTCTGTTGCGGTATTTTCGTTTAATACCAGAACGTATGCTTCATCAACGGCTCTGATTTTGTCGATAGCAATACTTGGCATAACATAAGATTTGCCTTCCAGTACACACAAACCAATTTGGCCTTTGGTTAGGGCGTTGTAGCTTGCTTGATCAACTTCCAATGTCTTAACTTTATTATCAAGAACATAATTAAAAGATAATTCGCCTTTAAAATCAGTGATATGAAGCTGCTGGATCATTTGCTTCACTTTACCATGTTCAGACTTTAACTCAATCTGTTCTTGAATTGCTTTATTACGTTCATTATCTAACTTGGTCTGTGCATCTTTTTTAGCTTTAATCTCATCTTGCAAGCTAGTATCAGCATCTTGTTGGTTTTTGCGTACTGCTTTATTGGTTTTTTTCTTTTCTTTACGAATTTTTTTGGCTTTTTTTTCATCGGCCAAGCCGGCGTTTAAAAGCTGCTCTTGTAGTGATGCCATGTTTTTGAATTCCTATAAGTTTCGTTTATGAGTCGATCATAGCAGTGTTAACTTTAATTCGCTAGATGCAAACTGGGATAGGCATGATCCTTGATTTTCAAGATCAAAAAAGGCGGTGATTAGCCGCCTGTTTATTAGTAAATTAGAGATTAAGCGCGATTATTGCTCAATACCTGTAATTAACCATGGCGCATTTGCCTGCGTTAAATTACGTTCTAAATGCCATACTTCGTTAATGTCAGCTTCGACGTCTTCATGACTATCACGATAGCGGCCATTAAATTGAACACTGACTTGTGAAAGTGATGCTGTTGAATCGGCACGTACTAACTCTGCATCAAGGAACATCACTTCTGTGTGTTGTTGACCTTCAAGTGCTTTACGTTCTACACGTAACTCATTGTATAATTCGATAGAAACATATTCTTGGATTGTTACTAAATCATCTTCGTTCCAAGCTTTCTGTAACGTCTTATAATGGCTACGAGCACCCGTTAAGAAGTTAGTTAAATCGAAATCCGCAGGTAGGTTAAATGGTACGTCATTATTTGAACCTGCAAACCCACCTTGGCTTGCTGAGTTAAATGTCGCGTCTGGTTGTGCTTCTTGTCTAAATGCTGGACCTGAAGCCGTTTGCGGTGAACCTTGTCCCTGTTGTGCTGCAGCCTTAGCACTCATCATCCCTTTAAACAAACGGAATAACAAGAATGCGATACCAGCCATGATGATCATATCCATGAACTGTAAGCCTTCAAAAGCGCCGCCAAACATTGATGCAAGTAAGCCACCAACAAGTAAGCCTCCAAGCATACCGCCAAGCATACCTTTTTTACTCATACCAGGTTTAGCCGGTGTTGCAGCCGCAGGTGTTTGTTTTTGTGGTGCTGTCTTGTAGCTTTTACCAAAAGACTTACTACCACCGAATTTTTTCGCGTGAACTTCAGGTGCCGCTAATGAGAAAGCGAATACCATCATTAGAACAGTTAAAATATTTTTCATTATATCCCTTCAATTAATACATATGTCGTACACGTGTTTGACTAAGCTTGCATCATAGCAATGGTATCGTGGGCGTCAATTGCCTTTGGTTATTATTTACACTAGTTGACATAAAATGTCTTAAAAATCATTTTCTTCCAGAATGAAAGTGATTCAAGCATGATTTATGTTTTTTAAGTTCGAGCGTTACAGGTTCAAGCTTGGTCGAATTAGTTAATATTTATGCTTGGTTACAACTATACTTAGCTATAAAATATTGAGTAGGAAATGTTCATTACGATTAGTGTGTGGACAACTTAAGAGAGATAAATTTGATGCTAGCTAAAATAATTGCAATTACCGGTATAACACTCTCGTTAAGTGCTTATGCAGATGAAATCGTTTTAACTGAGCCTGAGATACAGCCTTATGTAGTGGGGGGAGTTAATAGCAAACCTTTAGAACTACCTTGGCAAGTCTATTTAAACATAGGCGTAAATGGGAGTACTTATGCATGTGGGGGGACTCTAGTTACGGATACTTGGGTTTTAACTGCCGCACATTGCCTAAATGCTAATATTGACGATTCATCTTTTGTGGCTGTTATTCCCAGTAAAGTTACCGTGTACTCTGGTAGTATCGACCGCTCATCGACAGGAGAGATGGTTCGCAATACTGTATCCACGGTTGTCGTACATCCAAGCTATAACCCAACGCTCAACATCAACGATATTGCATTGTTACAATTAACCTTGCCTGCAGTGTTACCCGCACAGCCAATTAAATTAATGAATAAAAAATTACAATCTGATGCGGATTTAGAGTTTGATGCGGCAGTTGGCAATAATCTGCTGGTTTCAGGCTGGGGTCGGACATCTACAGACGCCTCACAAAGTACAGACATTCTGCAGAAAGCCATTGTCACTGGTATTACAGATCGTAGTTGTGCGTTAACGTGGGGCTGGAACGGCCGAGAAGATAATTACATTTGTGCTAATGAGATTAAACGTGGTTCGTGTAATGGTGATTCTGGTGGTCCACTAATATGGCAAGACAAGCTCGCACAAAGTGACGATGATCTTGGTTATCGATTAGCGGGAGTTGTTAGCTTTGGTAATACTAAACAATGCGCTTATGATTTATTTCCAGATGTCTATACGCAAGTAAGCTCTTATAAGACTTGGATCACCGACGAGGTTGATAAAACAGGAGTTTATATAGAACCTAATCCGACCTTTAATCAAAATATCTTTGCTGCTGAGAATAAAGATGACAATGATAGCAATAATGGTAAAAAAGGAGGAGGGGTAAGCTATTCATCTTTGCTCATATTAATGGGGCTGATGTTATACCGTACTAAACATCGACGCTGAACATACCTGTGTATTATTAAGCCTATACTTACGCTATAAGACACAAATTAGGGCGTAAGTATGCTTATGTTTAGACTGAATCTAAAACTGTTATCTATTATTAGCGCTTTATTGCTGCTTACACCTGCTTACTCGCAAGTATATTCTTTACCTGAGCCCGGTTCTCGTCTAATCGGCCAGCGTTTACAGCATGAAATAAAAGAAGGTGATTATTTACATGCCATTTCACAGCAATACAATATTGGACTTATTGGTCTAATGGCCTCAAACCCAACGGTTGACCCATTCTTACCGTTACCTGGAACAATTATTGAGTTACCAACATCGATGATATTACCGGATACGGAATATAAAGGCATTGTAATTAACTTGCCAGAATTGAGATTATACTATTTTCCTAAAAACACCAATGACGTGCATGTCTTTCCAGTAGGTATAGGGCGAGAGGGACGCAAAACACCGCAAATGAATAGTTTTGTGAAAAGTAAAATTAAAGATCCCGTTTGGATACCAACTAAAGCTACACGAGATGAATATTTAAAAAAATATAAAACTGTATTACCGCAAAAAATGGCAGCTGGTGAACGAAACCCATTAGGGAACTACGCATTAAGACTAGGGTACGGTTATAGTAATTACCTGATTCATGGTACTAATCAAAATTTTGGTATTGGTATGCGTATCAGTGCTGGTTGCATTCGAATGAATCCTGATGACATCGAATGGTTGTACCATAATGTAGCCACCAATGAGCCTGTAACGATTATCAATAAACCAGTCAAGTTTGCTGTAGAGCCTAATGGTCATTATATGTTAGAAGTGCATTCGCCACTGTCCTCTGAATCTCTGGGAGATAATCTAAATACTGGCGAGATTATGGATAAATTTCAAGACAAAGATAGGATCGACGTAATGGCGGTTAATAAGGCGTTGTTATTGCATTACGGATTGCCAATGAAGATAAGCATTTAATGATAAGTAAATAACCTCTTAAGCTGCAGAAAGTATTTCATATAAAATAAAATTATTCACTAGAAAAAGGCTAGCTACAAATTAGCTAGCCTAACGTAATTGGCCTTCACTTCTATTTACTATAGGATGCGGCTATATTATCAATACGTGAATTAGCACGTTGCGCTTCTTCTGAAGCTTGCTGAGCTGCAGCCGTCGCCGATTGTAGTTCTGTTTTCATGCTTCCTTGTTCAGATTCTAACATTTGTACTTGGGAGGTTAATTTACTGACTTGAGAACTTAAGCTACCAACGCTTTTTTCTACATCGGCATTGTTATTAGCACAGCCTCCAAGAAGAGCAGTGGTTGCAATAGCACCAGCAATGAGTAATTTGTTTTTCATTTAAATACCTCTTTCCGTTAGTTCGAAAATGTTTATTAATATTGAGTTTGGTCACAGTTAAGTATGTCAGAGGTTTGTTAATTTGCCACTTAAGGGCGATTGTTTTTTAAATCACCCTGTTTTGATTAGATTAAGTACATAGATACAGCTGGAAAAATGAGAGGTATTACGAGTTTATTTATAGTTTGGGCATGGATCGTGATAATTGGTCGATATCTCGCTGTAATAGTGCTTCATCGGCTAAATTAAGTTGTACCAGTCGTCGAAGTTCCGAAATACTATTAATATCTATTCGTGTACATTTCATGCCAAGCGAATGCTCTTCGCTATGGATAATAATTGTTTCCATTATAATGACTTGTTGTTCTGTTAGCGTGATTGATAAGGTTAATAGCTGATCAATTTTGAATGTCGCATTTCGCGGTTTTGTGCAAGATAATCCACGTAATGAGAGGTCTATGACGTTTGTTGGCCATTGCTGGTTATTACTGCTAAGAGTCGCTTGATGGTCAAATAAAACACGTTGAAAATGCCGTTTATTAGCTTCCATATATCGCTCCAAAAATTATGGTAACACTTAATAGATTAGGTCAAAATAGGTGACTTAGCTGCTCTTTAATACCATTAAGTCGAGATATGATGCCGCTTTGCACACTGCTTCACATTAAAAAACGGCTAGAGAAGATGAAGGAGTTTCATGACGATAAATAAGGTTGTTAATGATACTGCTAAGTGAGCGCTATAATTATATTTTATGATTTTCATCACGATTTGTCTTGAACACTACTTGTTTGTTTAAAACGAACAATGTATACATGACTGGCTGTCACCAAAGGTGCCCAGTGCTTACGCTTAGCCGTGGTTAAATTGCGTTCCTGTCCTTTCACCTGTGCCTCTAACTGCTGAACTTGGGGAGAAGTGA
>NZ_JASJHF010000317.1:0-14879 GCF_033791185.1 Moritella sp.
TAAAGGCCAACATTGTTTGGCCTATTGCGCATAACCCTCCCCAATGTTGCCACTGTTGTTACATATCTTTAGCTGATAGCCAAAATGCCATTCTTATTGCTGATAGGCAAGACTTAGCATTTATTATGTTGTAACAACAGAAATGCTCTATCATTTTAATATAGCGTAATGATAAATCTGACTAAATTATATGGTTCAATACTAGTGCTGCTAGAGTTAATAGCGGCTTGTATCCACTCTTAAGTACCTAATTTATTTTGTTGAGGATGTAAATGAAGCAATCTCCCTCTTTGAATCAGCAAGGCGGAAAACCGGGTGATAGCGGTTTTAAACGAATATTTAAAGCGACAGGCTATTCTATGCAAGGGTTACGTGCTGCGATTAAATATGAGTCAGGAGTAAGGCAGGAATTATTGCTATTGCTGCTACTTACGCCTGTCGTGTTAATGCTCGATGTGACTAATGTCGAAAAGATCTTGTTGATTGGCAGCCTAGTATTAGTGTTGATTGTTGAGTTACTGAACTCGGCAGTTGAAAACGCGATTGATCGCATTGGAAGCGAATACCATGAGTTAAGTGGCCGCGCTAAAGATATTGGTTCGGCAGCCGTATTTGTCAGCCTCTGCCTTGCTACGTTTGTATGGTTTATGATTGTGATTTTATAGTGAGGTCTATAACTCGACTCGTTATAATTATAAAGGAATAACTACATGATTTGGAAAGGTATTACTAAGGTTGAAACGAACGTTTTTAAAGGTTTGGGTATCTTAATGATCGTTATTCATAACTTTATGCATCGTTTCCCGACACCTAGCGAAAATGAAATGGAGTTTACGGCGGGCAAGGCTTTCAATTTATTTGATATTTTATTAACCGAACCAGCCGGGATTATTCGCGCACTATTTAGTTACTTTGGTCATTTTGGTGTACAAATATTTATCTTTTTAAGTGCCTATGGCTTAATGAAAAAGTACGCTAAAAGTGACAGTAAGTTGTTATATATAAAATTCATTTTTGAGCGAGTTGTCAAAATTTACCCGATGTTTTTACTCGCTATCGTGTCTTACTTTGTGTTTATGTTTACCTACAATGTTGTTTATAGTGGCATGGTGTTGATGGATTGGTTGCTCCCGTTGTCAAAGCCGCTTATCTTTAAATTATCTCTGTTATATAACTTTTATCCAAACCAAGGTTTATCGATAGTTGGACCATGGTGGTTTTCATCGTTTATCTTTCAATTTTACTTAGTATTTCCATTAATATTGGCCATGTTCAAACGCTTTGGCAATGTATTTTTAATCGCTCTAAGCTTGGTTTGTATCGCTATATCCATACTGACTAACGGTTATCTGTACAGCAATGTTAGCGTTTTTATTACCGTGATAGGCCACATGCCAGTATTGTGTTTAGGGATTTATTTAGCGCAAGATAAGCCGCTACACTTGCCAAATTGGTTACTTGCCATTTCAATTACAGCATTTGCTATCGGTAATTTTAATGAATATGCATTTTTAGTCAGTCATTTCTTTTTTGCTATCATCTTGGTGTTTTTGTTTAGCGCGATATTGAAGCACATTAAAGTGGGCAGTTTAGTTTTCAAAACCTGCATGTTTTTTGGCTCAATCTCAATGCCATTATTTTTGGTCAATGGATTTTTAAGAACCCCTTGGGAAGGCATGGCGCATGAAATTAACAATGAATTAATCACTATTTTATTGTGCTTATTGTGTTTGACCATCGCATCGCTTTATTCGGTGTTTCTGTTGAAGCTCAATAATAAATTACATGGTTTATTAAAAGCTAAACCCCTCAGTATGCGATGAACACGGTATTTAAACACACCCGTTGTGCGAGTGATATAACCTTGTTTCATGCTTGTATTGCTTAAACTACGGCTACCACTCACGTTGCAATATCGCTATTCCGTGAAGTAGATTATTTCTGAAGAGTCATTCACGACGTATTTATCTTGCTTGATGTCAGGGTGGAACACTGATTTAGTATAATCAATTTGTGTTGCGGTTACGCCTAACCATTCTGCAAAAGTATGTGGGAAATCACGCATGAAATAAGTGGTATTTTGTACGTTACTGTTGGTTTTGCTACTGGAAATAAATATAAGCGGAACCTCAAGTGCTTCTCTCTGAAATAAACGACCCACACCATGAGATTTATACGGTTTTCTTTCTATATCTACGAGTCCATGATCTGAAAAATATATCACTTCATAATCTAAAGACGTTGATTTTAGCAACGACACGACTTTATTCATAAATAGACTGGTGTTTAAGATACTATCATCATAACAGTTTTGGTCATTACTCAACTGTGCTCTATAAGCGTCCTCTAGTTTTGCTAAGTCTTTTGTTCTTTCACAAAAATCGGCATGAGAGCCAATCATATGTAGAAAGTAAACGTTATTTGCATCACTGTCTAAATGCGCTTTTAAATCCTCGATTAAGACGAAATCAGAATTTGCCTGTTGATAATTTTGATTATGAAATATGGTTAAGTCAGTTCTATTGGCAATGTTAGTGATGGGGCTATCATATATGCCA
Source organism: Moritella sp. (assembly GCF_033791185.1). GTDB lineage: Bacteria > Pseudomonadota > Gammaproteobacteria > Enterobacterales > Moritellaceae > Moritella. Next base: position 2,559 of record NZ_JASJHF010000317.1, read on the forward strand.
ATCTGACCTTGATTAGAAAACCAGTAGGTATTGAACCCAGACTGGTTGGCTAAGTCGATAATGTTCAAATTGTTGTTAACGTTTAGTCTATTATTGATGGCTAAAATTCGACTCAAGGCCATGCCGGTTTGCGGGGCTGGTGCAATTGGATCTGAAATTAAAGTTACACCATTTGTGTCTTGCAGCGATTGGGTTGTCTTCCTATAGTATCCATATGAGAATAAAGATGATTTTTGTACCGACTCTCCAATTATAACCACATAATTTTTCTTATTGGATGAGGTTGAAACCGTGATATTTTCCCATTCTGATGTGATCGGGGTGTTCTCAATTTTTTTCAATTGTGCATATGATTGTGATAAGGGAATTGATTTCAATAAAGGCATATTAAATAAGATGTAATAGGCCCTACTCATCGGAGCTAGGACTACTTCCCCCGTTGGCGATACTGAAAATATGGAATTATTCTTAGCTTGTGATGACGATAAACCAACTAATAACACCAGAGTGGACATGAGAATTACATTGGTTTTAAAACCAACGAGACATTGGTTTATTTTAAATAAAAGCAACGGCGTGATAATAAGTTGTAATAGCACCACTAAGGGAATATCAAAGGAATTAAGCATTTCCATACTTTCTTTGGTATTAGTTTCCATCAGACTGATAAAAATACCCAGTTCAAAGCGCCCATATTGGATACTAATAAATAGCATGATGGATGAAATAGCACTGATCATAATGAACAATAATAAGTTCAGGTATTTTGATTTGAACATTGAAGATAAAAGCAAAACAAACAGCGTACTAATACTGGCTTTAAGTGCAACGCCAACAATATATTTTATGTTAGCAAGGTTTAAAGTACTGCCTAAAGACTCCACATCGACCAGAATGAAAATATAATAGATATAAATTAAAACAATAGACGCCAATAAATAGCGTATATTTTTAGATGAGTTAAGTGGTAGTTTTTTTGACATTAAAATATAACCAAGTTAACGATAGTTAATCTAATATTAGGTGATAAAAGTTGAAGTTGGCCCGTTACATCTAACTTACTACAAATAAAGCATATTTTTCTACTGCGCTAACCTCATTTTTCTGTATTCCTGCTTTACTTATTATGTTGCTTCAGCATTAGGTCAATAAGCAGGGATGTTTAATGATAGATCTCAATACCTTTAACCCGCGTTTGCAAATACTATTAAGTTTGATACTAACCCTTGTGCTTGGTCTATTGTGGTATAAAACCAAAATGTGGTTAGTACCTGTGGTATTTGTGCTTACGCCACTGGTGTTAATTGGGTTGTTAAGGATCCCGTTTTATATTGTCATTACCTTTATTATTTTTTCCTATTTTCGTATTCATGAAGCTTTTCCGATGCTGATGCCCTTACGTATTCCTTTGGCATTTTCGCTCGCGTCTTTTTTCGTACTGGGCTGGCATATATTCTTAAGCAATAATATTAAAATATACTGGTCGACAGAACTGACCTTAGTTTGCCTATTTTTAGGCTGGGCGACGTTTGGTATCATGTTTGCTTATAATAAAGGTGCCGCGTTTACTACTTTTAGCGGCGTACTCAGTAAAGTTTGGGTGATGACGATCGCGATCTGTTGGCTGGTACGCAGTATCCATCACTTTCGTATTGCCACTTATTTATACGTGGTTGCAGGCGTAATGATTGGCTTAAAAGCCATTAGCAATAAGCTAGAAGGAATTGGCCTTGTAGAGGGGACTCGGGTCACTATTTCCCGAAACCTAGGTTCCTTAATTGGCGATCCGAATGATTTATCGCTAGTACTGATGTTCCCAATGTCATTTACCTTATCTAATCTACTGCAACCAAACATTGGCAAGTTACACCGATTATTCTTAGCGATTGCGTATGTTATTTTATTTTGGGCCATTATTGCTACCCAGAGTCGTGGTGGATTGATGGGCATTATGACTGTTACGGGTTACTTTGCCTTTAAGCGCATCAAAAACAAGCTATACATAGTAGCGGGAGCGGCTATGTTATTGCCGATTTTATTAGTGATGGCGGGGGTTTCTGACCGTTCGTCAGGCGGTGCCGCTGAAGGTGGGGTTGATGAATCTGCGATGGGCCGTATTTATGCATGGATGGCGGCATGGGGTATGGCTGTAGCAAACCCTCTTACCGGCGTAGGTATAAATAATTTCTACCTTAATTATTACTTGTTTAGCCCACATTGGGATGGTAAAAATCATGCTGTTCACAGTACTTGGTTTCAGGTATTAGCTGAAACGGGCTTTATCGGCTTAGCACTACTTATTACCCTGATTACCATGTTGTTTAGGCGGTTATGGCGCACAGAAGTCGATAGCAGGGTGTTACCGGCAAGTGAGCGAAATGCTATCGTGACCTGTAACGACGGTATTTTTGCTGGATTGCTGGCGTTTTGCGTGGCGGGGACATTTTTGACTCAGGGGTTTACCTGGCCTTTGTATATTTTATTATCGATGACCGTGGCGTTAGCCAAGATATTGTCGGAAAGGTTGGCAGTCGGAGAGTTGTCTAAAACGGCTTAGCTGGGCTCAATTTAGCGATAAAGTGAACGCATGTATTAAATAATAGCGGCGTTTGTGCTATGTTTTCGTTACTGTATTTTATCGAGTTCATCTGCATTGCCTGATTATTCTTTTTCTACTTTTGCGCAACTGATTGGTGCTAATTGTCGTACCTTATCATTTCGCCCCGAAGGTGCTGTTTTTACCACCAAACAACAGCAGACATACCATTACACTTGGGCGACATTTGAGCCTAAATTAAGGCATTACCGTGGTTCATTTTTTGATACCTTAGTGCTTAATTGGGAGAACCAACGTGTGCGCTTAAATGGTATTGCCAAGGCGGAGGTCGCTGGACTCATAGATGATTTGTACTTCTATGCATTAGAAGGAAAAGCCGCGTATATCCTCGAGCAGTATCAGCAACTCACGCAAGTGATAGAGCAAGGTTATATACCGCATTCAAAATGGCTGGATTTACATACGCGGTTAGCATCGATGGCCGACTGGTTTGAAATACTGCCACAGATTAATCGGGTCCCCCCAACACTTAAGCTACCTTTAGCCCGTTTGCGCTTTTGGCAGCAAAGTCAGATCGAAAACTTAGCTAAATATAACCAAGCTGTGATGGACAAGCACAAACAAAGCTATAAAAGCTTGTTTGACGGTCTTGAAAGCCATCCTCTAACCGAAAAGCAACGTGATGCTTGTATTGTTGCGAATGATGCCAACTTGGTGTTAGCGGGGGCTGGTTGTGGGAAAACCAGTGTCATGCTGGGACGTTGCGCTTATTTATTAGAATCACAGCAAGCAAGCGCTGAGGCAATATTAATATTGGCCTTTGCCAAAGATGCTGCGCTGGAAATGAAAACAAGACTTGCCGAGCGGTTACCAAACACTAAAATCACGGTAAAAACCTTCCATGCACTGGCTTTAGATATTATTAAGCAAGTTGACAGTGATAGGTCAAAAGTCAGTAAGCTTGCGAGCAGTGATAACGCCAAGCAGCAATTTTTCAAACAAAGTATGACGACGTTATTGCTTGATGCTGATTTTAACGCCTTGTTTAGTGAGTATTGTTACGCTTATGTCGCTTGGCTTGGCGCATTAGACGATGATAAACATGACGCTGAAGTTAAACGATTATTGGCAGGCAAAGGTGGTTATAAGAAACTGTTAAGTCAACTTATTGAATTGACGATGCAGTATAAAAACAGTCGGAGTGTAAAAGCTGAGAAAAGATTAAATGCCTTACCTGATAGCCATTTTGCGGCGTTAACCTATCAAGTTGTGGCGATATTACTCGAGCATTATCACGCCCACTTGGATGAAAGCAATGAAATTGATTTTGATGAGATGATCACTAAGGCAACTGATCACGTAAGTAGTGGTCAGTTTAATTCGCCTTGGTTACATATTCTGGTGGATGAATTTCAGGATATTTCACAAGCACGAGCAAGTTTAGTCAGGCACTTACAAACTCAGCACGATAACAGTAAGCTGTTCTGTGTTGGTGACGATTGGCAGGCGATTTATCAATTTGCTGGCAGTGATATTGCAGTGACAACGCGTTTCAGTGAGCATTTTGGTATGACGACGACATTACCGCTCGATACGACGTTCCGTTTCAATAATCAGATCAGTGCTGTAGCGAGCAAATTTGTGATGGCGAATGCAGAGCAAATGAATAAGCAGATAACCACGCATACGCAAGTTAAGAAAGCCTGTATTGAGATTAGCTACTATCAAAGCAATGACAGCCAAAAAAGTGCAGCAGCGTTAACCTTATTGTTAGATAAAAAATTATCAAAAATAGCGGCAAGTGTTAAGAGTGCAGGTAAGCAAAAATCGCTGCTGTTACTGGCTCGGTTTAATTTTCAATTACCGGATAATAAGACGCTGGCAGCCTTATCCTCACAATATCCGCAGTTGGCTATCAAAGCCATGACGGTGCACAGCTCAAAGGGGCAAGAAGCCGATAATGTGATTGTATTAGCCATGGAGGCGGGAGAGCATGGTTTTCCTTGTCATAAGCCCCGTCACCCCTTTGCGCTGATATTACAACCAGATGGGGCTGGATTTCCTGATGCTGAAGAGCGACGTTTGTTTTATGTGGCATTAACGCGGGCTCGTCAGCAGGTCTATTTATTGTGCAATAAAGATAAACCATCGGGATTTATTGAAGAGCTCGTCTTGGGTGATTACGCCATTACGGTTGCAAAGTAGTAGGGCTGGCGAGCGTTAACTTGCCTTGTTAGTGGCTTCTATTTCAAGTTTACGTTGGAAATCTTGTTGTACGATCGCTAATGCTGCCATGACTGTTTCTGTTGGCAGTGGGTTTTCTTCAAGTATTTGAATAAGGTCTACAGCAAGTTTTATATGCTTTGGCGCGCTTTCTAGCGACATGATTAAATCCTTTATTATTTTAGTGATTTTAGGTGACGTCCACTGGTTAACTAGCTAACATCTTTCTTTTGTTCATAGCGTTGTAATTGTTGACGGACTTTTGCTGTCGCGGCCTGACAACGCGCTAACCTCTGCTTGGTTTGCTGCAATTGCAGAGGCTCGGTTTGCTGATCTATTATTGCTTGCAAACGGCGTTCATATTCTAACTGTTGCGCTAACTTTTGATATAAATAGTGTGATTTCTGCAATAATTTCTTGGCAATAACGTCATAGTTGGTTTGCTGTTCTTGCACTTCGCCAGATCTAAAATTACATTGTTTTAATACGTTGTTAATCGCCCTAAATTGATGCGCGACTTTCTCTAATAACACTTCTTCTATGGATAAGGTATTTTCTGGTCTTGATTTTGGCTGCAGAGCTTTACTGGTTTGTTTATCAAAATATTCTTGTAAACGCGCCATATTCTTTTCTAATTCAGCCACGTACTGATGGATATCGTGATTGTTATAGATGAATAAGCCAGGGTAGAAGGAAGCGCGATCACGTAATTTATAGTTTATCGTCGTGGTGTGGCTGGAGTTAACTTGCTTACTTAACGCACTCAACTGTTGAACACGTTGAGCGAGTAAGTTTAACTGCTGTTGTTGATGAGTTATTGTAGCCATGCTTGATAAGCCAGTTTACACGCGATAATAATAACCACTGTAATGAATAATGGGCGAATGAATTTAGCACCAAAATGGATAGCAGTATGGGCCCCAATGATAGCACCAACCATAATGGATAGTCCCATGCTTAAGCCCAGATACCAGTTGATATGACCAAGATAAATAAAGGTCAGTAGCGAGGTAAAGTTACTGGTGAAATTCATTGCTTTAGCGACGCCAGAAGCAAACAGAATGTTCAGTTTGTAGAGTGCCATTGTTGACACCGTCCAAAATGCACCGGTACCGGGTCCTGCTACACCATCATAAAAACCAATGATATAACCTTGTAAACCCTGTTTCTTACGCAATGCCGGCGTGTCATCTGGTAAGGTCTCACCGCTATGCTCTTGGGTTTTACTAAAAATAGAATAGATAGCTGTAAAAATAATAATAACGGGTAACAACTTGTCTAACCAAGCGGTGCTGATGACATTGACCACTAAGGTGCCGCATATTGCGCCAACGGCAGTGAACAGAAATGAACGCCACCAAAATTTGGGATTAAATAAACGCTTCTTATAGAAGGTGATCGCTGCTGCACATGAACCAAAGCTCGCGGCTAATTTATTGGTACCTAATGCCAAGTGTGGTGGTAGACCTGCACTGAGTAATGCGGGAACCGTTAATAAACCACCACCGCCAGCAATGGCATCAATGAAACCTGCAACTAAGGCGACACTGCATAAAATTATAAAAACCGAAGGTTCTAAACCAAGTTCTAACATCAAAATTCTATATTTCTTTTGTAAGGGGGAAGCGAATTAAGCAATGCTGGTCCGTAGCGTTTACTGACAACTCGACGATCAAGTAGCGTGATTCTACCAGAATCTTTTTCTTTTCTCAGCAATCGCCCACAAGATTGGATCAATTTTTTACTGGCTTCGGGTACGGATACTTGCATAAAGGGATTGCCGCCCGATTTGGTGATCCATTCTGACTGCGCTTCTTCTACCGGAGAGGTGGGTACTGAGAACGGGATTTTGGTAATAATTAAATTAGTTAATAAGTCACCGGGTAAATCAAGACCTTCAGACAAACTGCTGGTACCGAATAAGATACTGGTTTTATTGGCTTTGACGTTTTCAGCGTGCTTTTGTAGTTGTTCGCTACGTGAACTTTCTTTTTGCACCAATAACTCTAATGTGGTGGCGCTACGGATGATTTCGGCAACTTGATTCATCTGACGGTACGAACTAAACAATACTAACGAGGCTTTTTTGTCAGGCAATAAGCTTGGTAGCTTCTCTGCTAATAATTCGGTAAAGCCTTGCTCATTGGGCGCAAGCGCTAAGTTGGGGATGTATAATTCAGCTTGTTCGAACTCAAAAGGCGAGTTGAGTTGCAGGTGCTGGGTTGATTCGTCATTCAATAAACCCACTTGGCGACGGAAATAGTTAAAGTTACCGAGTGAGGTTAATGTTGCTGATGTCAGGATCGCGGCACCACACTGTGACCACAACATGTGCTCAAGTTTACTATCCACATCAATTAAACTGGCGGCAAAGATATGATCGTCTTGGCGACTGCCGCTTTTTTCTACCCATTTGGCTAGCGGCGTGCCTTTGGTTTCTTTAATCAACATGTTCCACACTTGATGGAGATTTTCGATGCGCTGTAAGTAGAAACCAACCTCAGCAATGAGCTTGTTGGCTTTCGCTTGCGGCAGTTGATCTTGTTTTAATTGTTCAGCAAGGACATCAACAATTTTCGCTGTTTGTGAAACGCCTCGTTTGGTTTCGTGATTCATATTAGCGGCCAGTTCTGCTAATGCTTCTGGCAGTTCACCATCAGCAAAACGCCAAGAATCATCGCTAAATTGGCGGTCATTGGCAGACATTAAACTGTGGATCTTGGTGAGTTCTTTATTGATGCTGTTGATTGATATAAGCAGTTTTGTGACCGGATCTGAGATCTCACTCGAGGCAATGGTTTGCGTGAGTTGTTTCATTGATACCGCCATGGTTTGTAACCACGCTTTAGCGCCTAATACTGACGCATGTGCCGAAGAGAAGTCTCGGGTAATGCGCGGCAGGTGATGGGCTTCATCGATGACGTAATAGCAGTCTTCAGGTTTCGGTAAAATGATACCGCCACCGAGTTCTAAATCGGCCAATAATAGTGCGTGATTGACAATGAGTACGTCACATTGATCTAAGGCTTCACGGGCTTTATGGAACGGGCAATTACGGTGGGCGCTAAATGATTTACTGCAACTGTGACGATCAGAAACAATCATCTGCCAGATATCATCAGGGATCTGGGTTGGCCAACTATCAATATCACCTTGCCATTTACCTGCTGCATAAGCGGTAAACAAGCGCTTGATAAGTTGTAAATCACGTTTTTTAGGAATAGTCGCTAAGTCAGCAAGCAGCTCTATTTGGTCATCGGCTTGGGCAAGCATGGCTAGTTTTTGTTCACAGCAATAGCGCTGGCGACCTTTGACTAAAGCAAATTCAAATTTAAGACCTGATTGGCGGCGAAAAAAAGGCAGCTCTTTGTGTAATAATTGCTCTTGCAAGGCAATCGTAGCCGTCGATATGACTAATGTTTGTTTCGCTTCGGTTGCCAGTGGGATCCCTGCAATCAGATAAGCTAATGATTTACCTGTGCCAGTTCCCGCTTCAGCAATAATCAAACGACGGTTTTTATCAAAATTACCGGCGAGAGTTTTTGCCATTTCTGCCACAAGGATATTTTGTGAGCGACGGACTGCGAAGTCAGGTAGTGAATCACGGATGTTTTGATAAACATCACGAATCGCTTTTTTACTCTTATCTGAAAGCATGGTTACTCTTAATCTGAAGAAAGGTCGTTAGCACTTTTATAATCACTCTATTTTAGCGCAATTATAAATTCTGTATAGATATTACGTCGGTGAACACTGATAAATTTACAGTAGTTTATAAAAATGCCGGTTGAGCGCTTATTCACCACTGACAAAGTTTACAAAACTGACAAATTAGAGACTGAAAGCTGACGACAGCTTTTATATGATAGCGCTGTTATTTGCACTCCTCATTTTATTGTTGCAGCGACAGAGGAAGCAATAAAGGTATATAATCCTGAAGTTGTGTAACCAACACGGTGTTGAGCGCTCAAGCATCTAAATTATTCGTATTTAAATATATAACGATATAAGGCTTTCTTAAATATGTTAGACGATGATAAAAAACACATCTTAATTGTGGAGGATGATTTAGAGATTTGTCGCCTTCTCGAGATGTTTTTACGCAGTAAAGGCTACCAAGTATCGCTCAGTAATAATGGCACCGATGGACTTGCTGATATCACCCGGTTACAGCCTGATTTGGTGGTATTAGACATTATGATGCCAGGTTTGAATGGTATTGAAGTATGCAAAAGTTGTCGTGAAACCTACAGTGGTCCGATTATTATGTTGACTGCTTGCAGTGAAGAAATCTCTGAAATATCAGCGTTAGATACTGGCGCTGATGGCTATTTACACAAGCCATTGCGACCACATATCTTGTTATCTCATATCGAAGCCTTGTTACGCCGTGAAAGCCGTAGTCAGGAAAATAGCCATGGTTTGAATCATACTGGTTGTTTAACCATAGACATTGTTAAGCGTCAGGTGACGCGTGATGAAGAAGAAATCATCCTAACTGGAGCAGAATATGAAATGCTCGAGTATCTCGCTAAACAAGCGGGCAAGATTGTCAGTCGCGACGAGTGTTACCGTGCTCTTAAAGGCGTTGAATTTGATGGCTTGGACAGAGCACTAGATATGCGTCTATCAAGTTTACGTAAAAAGATTAAAGATGATGTCGCCCCGTATCAAATTATCAAAACAATTCGCTGTAAGGGCTATTTATTTGTTAAGCAATAATGTGTTTTCCAAACTGAAGAAATGCATCCATCGGCATACGCCGAATACGCTGTTTTTCAAGCTATATTTAAGTATTACCGCCATTATTATTGGCAGTATTGTTATTGTCAGCTTGTTCATGGATTACTATTATGAAAACCTTGACGATGCAGCCTTCGTGCATGACGCGAGTTTTGTAGCTAGATTACTTGATGATTTTATTGAAGATACAGAACGTTGGAATATGGAAGTCGACTTGTTGAGTCGATTTACCGGTTTCAGCATTGAAAATATTTCGATGAAAAAAGCCCTACAGTATCATCAAAAACATGAATTATTAGATGTTGTTGATATACCGCCCAATAAAAACTATCCGCCATTACCTGCAGGGATAGGCAAGTGGGGAGTATACGTATACAAACACAATGAAGAAGATGACCGTCTTGCCGTCATCCTGCCGCATAATGATGGATTATTATTGATTATGGACAGTACCGAAGCTAATTTACCGATAGATGGACCTGAAGATTGGGAGGACTATGATGCCGAACTATTTTTATTAGCTTTTATCTTTTTGAGTATTGCATTGGTGCTATATTGCTCTGTGAGAAACATATCCAATCACGTCTATCGACTTAGTTCTGCCAGTTTAGCGTTAGCAAGTGGTCAGTTAGATACACGAGTTAATGATAAAATGCCCCAGCCTTTAAATCAGATGGCGGCTAGTTTCAATGAGATGGCGACATCTTTACAGCATTCGCAGCATCAGCAACAAGTCATGGCCAATGCCATTGCCCATGAATTACGTACGCCATTAACACGTATTCAGTTAGTTATGGGCTTGTTAAGTGATGAAACACATAATGAATATACCACGGCATTACATAATGATTTAAGTCGTTACACCGTTGAAATGGAAGCCTTGGCTAATGATATTTTGATGCTGCAAACCATAGAAAATAACGCCTCTTTAATCCATCAGCAGGTCGACTTAAGTGCATTGATGCAAGCACGCAAAGCTGAGTTCCAGCTTCAATATCCTCTCGTGTTACTGTCTGCCAATATCGATAGTGTGAGGGTCGATGCAAATGCACGTTACCTACAGCTTATCGTGGATAACTTAGTTAAAAATGCCTGTTTGTATGCGGATTCAGCCGTCAATATCAGCCTCCAAAGTTATGGTGAGCATTATCGTATTATCGTCGAGGATGATGGTGATGGCATCTCGCCACAACAACGCGAGCAGGTACTTAATGCGTTCACTCGTTTGGATAATAGCCGCAGTCGGCAAACGGGTGGGTTTGGTTTAGGCTTGGCGATTGTTAATACGATTGTTAAAAGTATGCACGGTGACATACTGATTGAAACCAGTGACCTTGGTGGCGCAATGTTTATTATTGAGCTTAAAAATGCATCGCAAAGCTAAAATGAAAATGACGAAAAATAGCATTTTTCGTCATTCTATCTCATCGGTTATGTTGGGCTTTATACGGTGCGTAATTCGCGGCGTAAAATCTTACCGACTGCGGATTTTGGTAACTCATCCATAAACACGATCTGCTTTGGCACTTTATAGGCGGTTAAGAAATCTTTACAGTGTGAAATTACATCCGCTTCTGCAAGATCTTGGTTTTGTGGGGACTTGACGATAAATGCTTTAACGGCTTCCCCGGTTTTTTCCAAAGGTACTCCAATCACAGCCGCTTCAAGAATGCCGCTGTGGTTAGATAAAATTTCCTCGACTTCGTTGGGATAAACATTAAAACCAGACACAATAATCATGTCTTTTTTACGATCTACAATTTTGTAATAGCCGTTCTCTAGGCGTACGGCGATATCACCGGTTTTAAAGTATCCGTCCGCTGTCATTACCTCTGCGGTAGCGTCATTGCTGCGCCAGTACCCTTGCATCACCTGTGGGCCTCGAACCGCTAATTCTCCCGCTTCACCGGCGGCAACTTCGTTATCACTTTCATCAAGTAATTTAATTTCTGTACCTGGAACCGCCGAGCCAATCGAGCCAATTAAGGTCTCGCCGGGACGATTAAATGTGACTACCGGTGCGGTTTCTGATAAGCCATAACCTTCACAAATATCGCAGCCCGTTACTTGTTTCCACAGCTCCGCCGTAGAGCTTGTCAACGCAGTGCCTCCGGATGTGGTGATCCTTAATTGACTGAAGTCTAATGCTTTAAATTCTGGTTGCGTACACAAACCAACAAATAAGGTATTCAGGCCTGAAAAAGCGGTAAATTTAACGGCTTCAATGGCCTTGATAAAGTTTGGCATATCGCGCGGGTTAGGAATCAGTACCGAATGCGCGCCTGTGCTGAAGTATAACAGTAGGGTAATGTTAAACGCATAAATGTGATAAAGCGGTAGCGGTGAGATGAGTACCTCTTCACCTTCGAAGATCACCTTATCTAAACGACTTTTGGTCTGAATGGCGTTACTTAATACATTGCCTTGACTTAGCATGGCACCTTTTGAAAGTCCGGTTGTGCCCCCTGTGTATTGTAATACCGCTAAGTCATTGAGGCTGCACGCCACTGGCTGGTAAGTTGATGTTTCGCCAAGGGCTATTGCATCAAGTAATGATATTGTTGCTAGTTTTGCTGACCCTTGTTCTTGCGGCGCGAGTAAATCAGCAGCATGGGTCGTAATCACTGTTTTGATATTTGTTTCAGGCAGTACTTTTTCTGCGACAGGTAGTAGGTCAGATAAGATCACTAATGCTGTGGCTTCAGAGTTATTAAATTGATGTAGCATCTCTCTTGGCGTGTACAGCGGGTTGGTATTCACTAATACTAATCCTGCCCGAGTTGCACCATAAGCAACGA
>NZ_JASJHF010000318.1:0-38113 GCF_033791185.1 Moritella sp.
TGAAAAAAAAGACGTCCGAGGACGTCTTTAATCAAGTATTTGGTGGGCCCTCCCAGACTCGAACTGGGGACCTGCCGATTATGAGTCGGATGCTCTAACCAACTGAGCTAAGGGCCCATTTCCAAGGAGCCAGAATGTAGCGCTATCGCAGTATTACATTCAAATCTTTCTTTTCAATCTATGATCGACTGAGGTGATGCATCTTACTTCATATTGGCTAGATTTTTAGATATTTAAATCCAGCCAATATATCTTTATCAAGGTGCTTAAAATGTCCCACCTTGTTGCACCCCTCATAAGAACCGAGAACCTGACGATTATGAGTCGGATGCTCTAACCAACTGAGCTAAGGGCCCTGATCTTTCAAACGTTCTTACGACGCTTTAAGATGGAGAAAGTATATAAGCATAGTTTCTGCGTGTCTAGGCCATATTCAATAACTTAGACAAGTAACCAGCTAACTGTTCAATTATTCATCTAAGACGTTACGTGAGTGCCCGCTGTTAATAAACTGGCAGGTAATTATTAATTTTATTGCAGGCATAAAAAAACACCTAATGTTGCCACTAGGTGTTCTTCATCACGCTTTCTGCATGTCTCGGCTATATTCAATAATCGAGACAAGAGCTGCTAGCTATTCAATTATTCGTCTAAGAAGCTACGTAGCTGTTCGCTGCGGCTAGGATGACGTAATTTACGTAATGCCTTCGCTTCAATCTGACGGATACGCTCACGCGTTACATCGAACTGTTTACCCACTTCTTCAAGAGTGTGGTCGGTATTCATATCGATACCAAAACGCATACGCAGTACTTTCGCTTCACGGGCTGTTAGGCCTGCTAGAACGTCGTCTGTCGCGCCTTTAAGGCTATCTTTTGTAGCAGCGTCAACTGGTAAAGAAAGCGTGGTATCTTCAATGAAATCACCTAAGTGAGAATCTTCATCATCACCAATTGGGGTTTCCATTGAGATTGGCTCTTTAGCAATCTTCAATACTTTACGAATACGATCTTCTGGCATCATCATGCGCTCAGCCAATTCTTCAGGCGTTGCTTCACGGCCCATCTCTTGCAGCATTTGACGTGAAATACGATTCAGTTTATTGATTGTTTCAATCATATGCACTGGAATACGGATTGTACGTGCTTGGTCAGCAATAGAACGCGTGATTGCCTGACGGATCCACCATGTAGCGTAAGTTGAGAATTTGTAACCACGACGGTATTCAAACTTATCTACGGCTTTCATCAGACCGATGTTACCTTCCTGGATTAAATCAAGGAACTGTAGACCACGGTTGGTGTATTTTTTTGCAATCGAAATTACTAGACGTAAGTTCGCTTCAACCATTTCTTTTTTCGCACGGCGGGCTTTCGCTTCACCAATGCTCATACGACGGTTGATGTTTTTGATCTGTGAAATAGACAGACCAGTTGTATTCTCTACTAATTTCAGCTTGTTGATGCAACGACGCACGTCAAAGTCGATACGTTGTAATGCTTGGGCATAAGGTGCTGCTGATTTTTGTGCTTTTTCGAACCAAACGAAATCAGTTTCGTTGCCAGCAAATGCTTCAACGAACGCTGCTTTTGGCATTTTGCAGTGTTCAACACACATCTTGATTACAAGACGCTCTTGAACACGTACGTGATCCATCATGTCACGCATGTTATTTACAATGCGATCAAACTGTTTTGGGATCAGACGGAAAGTACGGAATACTTCACTTAGCAGTTCAACTTGTAGGCGCGTTTTCGGGTGTTCTAAACCGTCTTCTTTAATGCCTTTAAGTAGTGCTGTGTGAAATTTACGTAGTTCTGCAAATTTTTCGGCTGCTTCTTCAGGATCAGGGCCTTTGTTGACCTCTTCCTCTTCTTCGTCATCATCAGTACTGTCATCAGACTCAAGCTCTTTGCTTGGTAGTTCAGAGCCAATATGTGTTGCTGTTGGTGCTACATCGTCCGCATTTGGATCGATGAAACCAGTGATGATGTCACTTAAGCGTGTTTCTTCAGCAAGGAACTTGTCATATTCAGCTAATAACGAATTAATTGCTTCTGGGTATTCTGCTACCGCAGTTTGAACTGCGTAGATACCTTCTTCAATACGTTTTGCAATTTTGATCTCGCCTTCACGAGTCAATAGCTCAACAGTACCCATCTCACGCATGTACATGCGCACTGGATCGGTAGTACGACCAATTTCAGACTCTACAGAAGCAAGCGCTGCTGCTGCTGCTTCTGCGGCATCGTCATCAGGTGCTGATGTATTTTCTGCCATCAATAGGTCATCTGCATCAGGTGCTGTTTCTAGCACTTGAATACCCATGTCATTGATCATTTGAATAATATCTTCAACCTGATCTGAATCCACGATATCCTGTGGTAAATGATCATTTACTTCCGCATAAGTTAGGTAACCTTGTTCCTTACCTTTAGCTACAAGAAGTTTTAATTGTGATTGAGGGGATTCCATAGAATACTTCCACTCCGGTGACGTGGTTCAAAGATACAGACGCAAAAGCACTGCGCAAACAAAGCAGTATAGTACTAAACGGTGCTTTTTTCTACTTGTTGGTATAATTATGTGGTTAAAATGCGCGTAATTCTAACTGTTATCACGTTATATTAGGCGAAAACTTTTAACTCAGTGTTTGAACCGATTTAATTCGACTCTTTTTGTTAGTACTGTAAATGGGGTTTAATGGATCACATTTCAAGCCATTATGATGATTTTAATTCATCTAAAATGCTTTTATACTCCAAACGTTCAGATTTAGTTAAACCACCTTGCGCTAATTTTAATTGTAGTTCACCGAAACGTTGTTCGATGACTTGGGTGGAAAGAACAAATAAAGTATCGAAAAACTCGGCTTCAACCGCTTCATCTGCGCCATGATCCCAAACAGCCAGTTTTATCAGTGCTTTCTGCTCTGGGGTATCGCGCCAATATTCTAATAATTGCGCGGTACTGATCTGATCGCTACTATTTGTTTGTTCTAACAATTTTAATAAAATATTAATGCCTGGTAATTTTAATTGCTGCAAATCATCGAAGATTGGTAGGTTAAAACCAATATGCGGGTTTTGCAATAATAATCCAATAGCACGGCGTATAGGTGTTATTTGGATCGCTTTTTTGGTGGGTTTAGCCGTTGCAATGGTGGTAAATAGTTTATTTAGCTTAGCTTCATCCCAACCTAAAAATCGCGCTAATTTTTTTAATACGATGCCACGATAGAAACCGTCAGGCATTTTTTCAATCAGTGGCTTGGCTTGGCTCGCTAATTTACTGCGTCCGGCATCGGTTAGGGTTTCGATATCTTGGCTTAACCTACTGAATAGAAAATCCGGTAGCGTCTGCGCATCTTTAAACAGCTGCTCAAGCGCGTCTTTACCTTGGTTACGGACTAATGAATCAGGGTCTTCACCGTCAGGTAAAAACACAAATTTCAGATCTTTACCATCACGTAATTGGGGTAGAGCATTTTCTAGCGCACGCCATGCTGCATCACGACCAGCCTTATCCCCATCGTAACAACAAATAACTTCATTGGTATTGCGGAACAGGGTCTGCATGTGATCGCCTGACGTGGATGTCCCCAATGAGGCCACCGCATAGTCAATGCCGAACTGGGCTAAGGCCACCACGTCCATATAACCTTCAACCACAACAATTTGTGGGATCTCTTTATAAGCTTGGCGTACTTCGTATAAACCATAAAGCTCTTTGCCCTTATGGAATATCGGTGTTTCTGGTGAATTGAGGTATTTGGGTTTCTCATCACCAAGTACACGGCCACCGTAGCCAATCACACGGCCTCGTTTATCACGAATAGGGAACATGACGCGTTCACGAAAACGATCATAGCGACGCGATTGTCCTTCGTTCTCGATTAACACACCAGTGGTAAGCAACTGCTCTTCGGTATGCTTATCACGACCAAAGCGTTTTAATACGTTATCCCAACCCGGAGCGGCGTAACCAATGGCGTATTTATTAATAACCTCGGCAGACAATCCACGTTGTTTGAGGTAATCATTAACGACTTTTTTATTTGGGTGTTCTTTTAACTGGTACTGATAGAAGCGGGTAACACTTTCTAATAGTTGGTAATAATCTTTACGTTCGGGTGCGCTTGGCCCCTGAACACCGCCTTCTTCTCTAGGCACATCAACACCGTAAAAACCGGCTAGATCTTCAATGGCTTCGACAAACTCAAGGTTGTCGTACTCCATCAAGAAACCAATGGCGTTACCGTGCGCACCACAACCAAAACAATGGTAGAACTGTTTGTCTTGGCTAACAGTAAATGAAGGGCTTTTCTCATTATGGAATGGGCAGCAAGCATGGTAGTTCTTACCGGCTTTTTTGAGCTTTACGCGTTTTTCGACGATATCTACGATATCTGCTCGACCTATCAAGCCATCGATAAAGTCGCGAGGTATTCTACCGGCCATATGTACCTAACTAATGAGTATGAGGATTGTTAACTATTAACAATAGTAATGACAATTACAGTAAATAAATGACTCATGGTGTGAGTAAATCAGTTATGTGCTGTGATCGTTACAAGACTAGCGTAATAAATTTTATTAGTGTTGAAAGCAAACAAGCCGTGACTCTAGGAGTTCACGGCTTGTTAATAGGCGTTATCGGCAATGATTAAGTCAGAGACTTGCTCACTGAAATAGGCCTAGAATGCATACAGTAGTTATACTAATAGGGATTAGTATAGACGTACGCGACGTGCATTTTCACGAGACAATTTCTTAGCTAGACGCTTAGATGCTGCTGCTTTAGCACGTTTACGAACTGTAGTAGGTTTTTCGTAATGCTCACGACGACGTACTTCAGATAAGATACCTGCTTTTTCGCAAGAGCGTTTGAAACGACGTAGTGCAACGTCAAACGGTTCGTTTTCACGTACTTTAATTACTGGCATGTTTTCTTCCAACCTTGAGGTTCAATGGTTCCAAGTTATCTGGAACCTAAAAATATTTTTATAGTAATTCTATAAAAATGGTGCCGAATTGTACTCTAGAACACGATTAAATGTAAAGCGCAATAATTTGGCGCTGGAGAAAAAAGCACAGCGCAGGTACTATTGAGCTGTCATGTTTAAGGTGAATAAATAAAATGCGCGTAATAGGAATAGAAACATCATGTGATGAGACTGGCATTGCAATCTATTGTGATGAACAAGGGCTAATGGCTCATCAACTTTATAGCCAAGTAAAACTACATGCCGATTATGGCGGTGTAGTACCGGAATTAGCGTCACGTGATCATGTGCGTAAAATTATTCCACTGATTAAAGCCGCATTAGTAGAAGCGGGTTGTACTAAAGATGATATCGACGGTATTGCTTATACCACGGGCCCTGGTTTAGTCGGCGCATTGATGGTCGGAGCGACGGTTGGTCGTAGTATCGCTTATGCATGGGACATCCCGGCATTGGGGGTTAATCATATGGAAGGTCATATGCTAGCGCCTATGTTAGAAGAAGAGACCCCTGACTTTCCTTTTTTAGCGATGTTGGTATCGGGTGGTCACACTCAGATTGTACGCGTTGATGGGCTTGGTCAGTATACCTTGTTAGGTGAATCTGTTGATGACGCTGCTGGTGAAGCATTTGATAAAACGGCGAAATTACTGGGTCTAGATTATCCTGGTGGTCCTCGATTATCGGCATTAGCGGATAATGGTGTCGCGGGACGTTATAAGTTTCCACGTCCAATGACTGATCGTCCGGGCTTAGATTTTAGTTTTTCAGGTTTAAAAACATTCGCGGCAAATACCATTGCCAAAGAAAAGAAACTTGCCGAAGAAGCGGGAGCGGATGGCGTTGATGAACAAACGCGTGCGGATATCGCGTTTGCATTCCAAGACGCGGTCGTTGATACCATTTCAATTAAGCTAAGACGTGCAATCAAAGAAACTGGCATTAAACGTCTGGTGGTTGCTGGTGGTGTTAGTGCTAATAAATACTTGCGCATTAAACTTGCGGAAATGATGGATAAGCAAAACGGTGAAGTATTCTATCCGCGTATTGAGTTCTGTACTGACAATGGTGCGATGATCGCTTATGCCGGCTTACAACGTCTCCGTCACGGCGGTGATGATAGCCTTGAGATCTCAGCGCGTCCACGTTGGCCATTAGATCAAATGGATGCGATATAAGTCATAACTATTTGATTTTTTAGTTGTCATCTCTACCAATATAGGTAAGTGTGAATAAAATAAACCAGACTATTGGTAGCGAGTCTGGTTTTTTTATAACTGCGATTGGGTGCGCGAGGATAGTTGGCAACATACTATTTTAAATTATAATACGATATATTATCTAAACACTTTTTAGGGATAAGTTAATCATGAAAATAGCAGCATTAAAAATGGCCGTGTTAGGCGGTGTAATCGCTTTATTATCAGCATGTTCGAGTCAAACTAGTATTGATAGTGACTTAGATATTAGCGGTGCCCCAGATTGGGTTAATATTGGTACCCAAACCGTTGATGACGATTCTGGACGTTTATTACACGGGGTGGGCATGTCAAATGCCATCGCTGACGAATCTTTACAAAAATCTGTCGCTGATAACCGTGCGCGAGCTGAAGTTGCGCGTATCCTAGCAACGTCTGTTGATGCGATGCAGGCTGATTACACGGCGGCATCGAATGGTGAAGTGAGTGCTAATGTTGAACGTGAAATTAAAGCGAAAACCAAACTTGCGCTTAATGGCGTTAAAATTATGGGGCGTTGGAAAAACACGGATAATGGCGATATTTATTCTTTTGCTGAGTTAGATCTGTCTGATCTTGAGGCGGCGATCAAACGCGCAACAGCATTAGCAGCACAACAATAATAAAATAATTGTGCCGATAAAACGGTATTAAGTGTATCTAGTTAAATTTACAAAGGAAATTACCAATGAATAAGCTGTTGAAATTAGTTGTAGGTTCGATCTTAGCATCGACATTGCTAGCGGGTTGTAGCACCTCGGTTGAACGTGTAGACGCGGGACAAACCATTGACTTAAGCGGTGCGTGGAACGATACCGATTCACAAATGGTCGCGCAAGAGATGATTAGTGATGTGTTAGCACGTCCTTGGTATAACAAATTCACTGCAAAAACGGGTAAATCACCTGCCGTGATCGTGGGTACCGTACGTAACTTAAGCCACGAGCACATTAATACTAAAACGTTCGTTAACGAAATGGAACGCGAATTAATTAATAGCGGTCGTGTTGAGTTTGTAGCATCAAGTGACGAACGTTCTGAGATCCGTGAAGAGCGTATTGACCAAGATTTAAACTCGACTGAATCAACGCGTAATGCAGCTGGCCAAGAACAAGGCGCGGACTTTATCTTAAAAGGTCAAATCAATACCATTATTGATACGGCGGATAGCGACCAAGTACGTTATTACCAAGTTGACTTAAGTCTTATCAGCTTAGCGGATAACCGTAAAGTATGGGTAGGTCAGAAGAAACTGAAGAAATTAGTGTCTAACGGTAAACTACGTTATTAATAGGTCATGATGAAAGCTGTATTAACATTTTTACGCTCGCGACGTTATCTCGCTGTCATTGCTTTTAGTTTGTTGCAAGGCTGTTCATTGCAGCAGCATCAGCTTAATGATTTGGCACAAACATTAGATAACGGTAATGCGAGTCAAGTATTGACCGAGGTTTCGCTGCGGGAATATCCCGAGCGTGACTTCGCTCAATATAAACTGACATTAGGTTTACTCCGTGCCGTTAATGGTGATTTTGCTGGCGGTATTAGTGAATTACAAGCCGCTAAAGTTGAAATAAATCTGTTACAAGCACTCAGTGTGACTGAAAACGTTGGCGCGGTAACTGTAAACGAAACATTACGCAGTTATACCAGCACTGCTAGCGAACGAATGTTATTACAGCAGTTATTGATCTTATCTTATTTGATGGAAGATGATCTTGATGGTGCTCGGGTTGAAGTATTGCAAATGCAAGAATTGGCCAAAAGCTTGCCAGATAATGGACTGTCGGGATTAGTATCAAGTAGTTATTACTTGGGTGGATTGGTGTATGAATTAGGTGATGAAACCGATAATGCCATGATCAGTTATCGCCAAGCTTACCAAGTAATGCAAACCAGTAAAGTCGTGATACCGCTGGTATTGCAAGACAGCTTATTGCTTGCGTCTAAGCAATTAGGTCTCAGATCTGAGCATGCTAAGTATGTGAAAGAGTTTGGCCATGACGTAAAAGCGCTTGATCGTGATAAAAGCCAATTGGTCTTAGTGTATTGGGGTGGTGTCGTCTCGGCAAAGCAACAGCAATACATGAGTGTATACGCACCAAGTTTGGGTTATAACATTTCCTTGGCATTACCTTACTATGCGACAAATTATGTTAAACCAGTACCTTGGCGTTTTAGCGTATTAGGTAAAACGGCCGAAACTGAAATTTTTGATGATGTAAATTTATTAGCTCGTGCTGATCTCGAAGCCGAATCGGCAGCGATTTACGCGGCGGCACTCGCACGGGTTATTATTAAACAAACGGCATTACACGAAGTGCAAAAAAAGGACGAGGACGGATTAGCGACCTTGCTATTGAATATTACCAGCATGGTCAGCGAAATGGCTGATGTTCGTAGTTGGAATATGTTACCAGCCAGTATTCAAGTACAACGTTTGACACTCGATCCTGGCACTTATTATT
This sequence comes from Moritella sp., assembly GCF_033791185.1. Classification (GTDB taxonomy): domain Bacteria; phylum Pseudomonadota; class Gammaproteobacteria; order Enterobacterales; family Moritellaceae; genus Moritella. The sequence goes on from NZ_JASJHF010000318.1 coordinate 8,712, forward strand.
TACAACAACCGAGCCTAACTCAAGGTTTATCTGTCACCGATGTCATGCCTATCACTCCGGCATTAACAGCGCCAGATTTAGCCGCGCCAGAATTGCTTAATGCAACGGTAAATATCGCTGATGGTATGACAGGTAGCAGTGCCGATAGTAGTACAAAATCGGATAACGGCTTGAGTTTACCGCCATCGAAGATTGCCCTCGCAGATGCCGCAACTGTAGATGAACAGCTTATTGATAATGGTGATAGCACGTCTACCGTACCGACCTCTGTCGCTATGACTAATATTGGTAATGTGCCTAGAGTTGCTAGTGTGGCGCCAGCGCCTTTATTATTAAAACCAGGGAAAACTGTTTTACTGTTTTATTCGAGTGCGGCTAAAAAAGCATATACCCCCTCATCATCTTAGTTCTTACTGCGCCGCTTGCCCAGTGCTTTAATCTGGGTAAGAGCGTTAGTCACGGCTTGTTACAGGACACGACAACATGATAAATAAATTCTTTTCGATTAGTTTAATTTCTGCCAGCGCACTGTTGATGAGCGCGTGTAGCAGCACTCCTGAGCGCCCAACTTGGCTAGACGGCGCAGATGTTAACTATCCTGCTAATGTCTATTTAACCGCGTCTGGTCAAGCGCAAACAGCGAGTGTTGCCGACAATCGTGCATTGGCTAATTTAGCCAAAATATTTGAAGTCTCAATTGCTGATGAAAGTATTGATTTTAGTGAAGCAAGTATCAGCCAAAGTAATGTCAGTGGCAGTACCGTTCGTCAGGTCGATAATAAGCAAACCTTATCGCGTTTTGTAAATACCCAAGCGCAGCAAGTACTACAAGGCACCAGTATTGTCGAACGCTGGCAGGATCCGGTTTCTGGCCAGCAGTCTAGCCTCGCGGTAATGAAGAAAGGACCTGCGGCGGCATTATTCATGCAATCGATACGTGCAGCGGATGAGCAAACTAGCGCCGCAGTGAAGTATGCCGAGCTACAAGCACCAAACCCACTGATTGCCCTGAGTTCATTAGAAAGTGCCCGTGAGCGTCAAATCACACGCTTAAATGATAATAATAATCTGCGAGTGGTGACTGGCAATGACATCAATGTTGAATATTCGGTTGAAACCTTAACTCAGATGATTAAAAGTCGCTTAGCGGCATTAACGTTCGCCACGTCAGCAACCGATGAGCAAGCATTATTATCTTTGCAAAGCGGGGCCTCTGAAGTGGGTGTACAGCTTAAAGATGATAGCCAATACAAATTGGTGTTAACACTCGATAAAGGCGCTGCAGAGCAACGTCAGGCGTGGTATTGGTTACAGGGCAACATCGTCTTAAATGTCATGGACGGTAATACCAGCATTGCTAATAAACGCTGGCCATTTAAGATCTCGGCGCAAAGCGAGCAATTGTTAGAGCAGCGACTTGCGGTGAAGTTGAATGCGGAGTTAGCGGGTTATGTTTATCAAGTATTAACCCCGGAACTGTAATCACTGTAGACTTTATTCTAGCGATAAAAAAGCCAGCCCTGATAAATCAGGGCTGGCTTTTTATTACATTACGTAAAGGCAATTACGCTTAGTTCATGCCGTAACGTTTTAGTTTCTTCCGAAGAGTACCACGGTTGATGCCCATCATCACAGCTGCACGGGTTTGGTTACCACGCGTATACTGCATAATGATATCTAGCATTGGCGCTTCAACTTCTGCTAATACCAAGTCATAAAGGTTTTCTACGTCTTGGCCATTTAATTGTGCAAGGTAATTTCGCAGTGCTTGTTGGACAGAATCACGTAATGGTTTCTGTACAATTTGCTCAGCTTGTTGCACGGTTGCAGAAGTTGTTAAGGCACTAGGAGCCAGATTTTGTTCAAACATATATTGCTCTTCTCGTTAGCTTAGATCATCAAAATATTTCATTAATGCAAAGTGCTGTTCCGCAGAACTTTCCAATCCATTAAAGCTTTTACGAAACTCAACACCATTAGTCTGGTGTTGTATGTACCAACCGACGTGTTTGCGCGCAAATCGAACGCCTTTAAACTCACCGTAAAACTGGTGTAGGTTTTCGACATGTTGCAAAATGACTCGGCGAACTTCATCAGCAGTTGGTACGGGTAATTTTTCACCTGTTTTAAGATAGTGATTTATTTCCCGAAAAATCCAAGGGTTACCTTGAGCTGGACGTCCGATCATCAGACCGTCAACCCCCGTGTACTCAAGTACCTGTTTAGCTTTTTCTGGGCTATCGATATCACCATTTGCGATCACAGGTATGCTAATGCTAGCTTTAATCGCTTTTATAGTGTCGTATTCAGCCATGCCTTTGTACAGGCAAGCGCGAGTACGACCATGAACCGCGAGGGCTTGAATTCCAGCTTGCTCGGCGATTTCAGCTATCTCTACACCGTTGCGATTTTCTGGATCCCAACCGGTACGTATTTTTAGTGTTACTGGCACGTCGACAGCGTTGGTCACGGCATCTAAGATCAGCTTCACTTGAGCCGGGTCTTGCATCAATGCAGAACCCGCCATTTTTTTATTTACTTTTTTCGCAGGACAACCCATGTTGATATCAATGATCTGCGCACCATTTTTTACATTGTGTTGCGCAGCTGCAGCCATCAACTCTGGATCTGCGCCCGCTATTTGCACGGAACGGATCCCGGTTTCGCCAGCATGATCCATGCGCTGTTGCGATTTTTCTGAAGACCAAACTCGAGGGTTACTCGATAACATCTCTGACACAGCCATACCAACACCCAAATCACGACAAAGTTGACGGAAAGGACGATCGGTTACACCAGCCATTGGAGCCAAGAATAATTGGTTATCCAGAAGATAAGGACCTATTTTCATCTGTCGTGGCTCATTTGCTCTAAGGCGGCGTATGTTACGCATTTTTCGCCTGAGTTAAAAGGTTAATAATTAGACTATTGAATATTTTTTTAGTTGAAATCATTAAATAGTAAAAAAAACACCTCTAAATCAAATTATAACAACAGATAATCGAGCTAAATTGCTTATTATTCAATTTTCACTCAGCTTAAGTGAAAAATTAGGATAGCTTGCATTTTAGCCTGATTAATTGCTGTTCGCACGTTTTTTGCGTGATTAACGTTTATTTAATCTACACACCCCAAGTTTTATAATTAAGTTATGTAGAGTAAACAGGATTGTTAATTTATTTTATTTGGCCGTTTAAACGCGCCCATTCATCCGTGTATGTTGGTTCTTCCATTATGCAGTGTTGGCGATAGATTTCATTCAACTCGTCTGCTTGGTGATCCAAAATCCCCGATAATGCCAGTTTACCGCCGGGTTTTAAGAAGCTTACGATAAGACCTGATAGCTCACGTAGTGGCGCTGCAAGGATGTTGGCAACCACGACATCGGCTTTGATACCTTCAGGTTGATCAGCGGGTAGATAAAGTTCAATTTGGTCAGCAACGCCATTACGTTCTGCGTTATCACGACTTGCAAGGATCGCTTGTGGGTCGATATCAACACCAATCACACGCTTCGCGCCTAATTTAAGTGCCGCAATTGCTAAGATGCCAGAACCACAACCGAAATCGACCACGGTTTTGCCCTCTAAATCTTGGCCATCTAACCATTTTAGACATAATGCTGTTGTTGGGTGAGTACCGGTACCAAATGCTAAACCTGGGTCTAACATTACGTTAACTGCATTTTCATCCGGAACTGGACGCCAGCTTGGGCAGATCCATAAGCGTTCGCCAAACTGCATTGGGTGGAAGTTTTCCATCCATTCACGTTCCCAATCTTTATCTTCGAGTAATTCTAATTTATAGCGGAAATCTGGACCTAATACCTTGGTTTTTGCTAAAAAAGTTAAGATTGGCTGCATGTCTTTGTCTGCATCAAACAGACCCGTTACATCGGTATCACCCCAAAGCAGAGTTTCACCCGGCAGTGGTTCAAAGATTGGTGTATCTTGTGAGTCCATAAATGTTACAGCACTTGCTCCTGCACCAGATAGCATGTTGCCTATCTTCTCAGCTGTTTCTTCGTTAGCATTAATTTTTAATTGGATCCAAGGCATCGACTTTCTCTCATTTATTTCGTGGGCGTAATTGTACGCATCTAAGCCATAAGACACCATCGGTATGTGCTAATTAAATGAATATTTATGCTTTTTATACTGGCGTTCAGGGCCGATGAACATCACCAATTGTGAGTTTATTGGTAAGTTGTGATTAAAAATAGTTTAACACTGGCGTAGTTATCGACCAATATATGCGTTATAGTTTGGCTTTGTTTATGCATTGTTATTTTTCGACATCTGCTTTTAGAGTATATGCTCTATTTTTAGTTGTTTTGTTATAAAAGCAACTGTGTGTACAGTTAATAAGGGTATGGCATTTTGCTGTTTAATTGTTTGATATTAATAGTTTAGTTCGTTATTTGCTTAGTTGGGATTAATGGGTTTTTCGACAACAGCGAGATCTTAGGAAAAGTATGAAAAAAGTTTTTTATGGCGTAATTTCTGCCATTGCATTGAGTTGTAATGTGCAAGCCGCAGCCATCGATTTTTCTGAAGCTTGGTATCAAGTCGCGCAGAAAAATGATGCGCTACAGGCAAAAAAAGAACAAGTTAAATATTCAGAAGCATTACAAGATGCAGCAAAGTCGCTGTATTTACCGAACGTCGATATTACTGGTTCGTATACTCATTTTGACAAGCCTGTCGTCGCTGAGTTACCAGCAATCGGTCTGCCTATAATAGGGGCTGTCCAATTACCAGGTGTTCCTTTAACTAATCAAAACTTTGCCCATTCGTCTTTGAATGCGGTATTACCTGTGTACACGGGTGGCCGTATTACTGCGGCGCAAGATATTCGTCAAGCACAAGTAGACGAAGCGCAAAGTAATTATAATTTAGCTACGCGCGCTACTTTTACCCAGTTAGTACAATATTACTTTGGGGTGGTGTTAGCGGAGCAAGTTTACCAAGTTCGCCTTGATGCTGTTGATGCGTTAGCCGATCACCTAAATCACGCGGTTAAATTTGAGCAGCAAGGTCAGATAGCTAAAGTCGAACGGTTAATGGCGCAAGTATCATTGGATAAAGCGCAAATTGAAGCGCAAAAAGCCCTGCGTGATTATGAAATTGCCAAACTGGCGTTAACCAAAATGCTAAAACTACAAGATTCGGTATTACCGACCACGCCGTTATTTGTCAATAACAGTGCCACATCGGTAACGCCGTATTTAAGCAAAACCTTAACGGACCATCCCGGTATGGCCATCTTAAATGCCAAACGTGATCAAGCCAAAGGCATGGTTAAAATGGCGAGTGCTAAGCACCTGCCTGAAGTCATGCTCTACGGTAATTATAATTTATATTCTGATGATTCAGTGACTGGTGAATTGTTACCAGAGTGGATGGTTGGGGTTGGGGTTCGCATTCCGATCGTGGAACGCTCGGGTACTTCACAAGAAGTGGTGGCAGCAAAAAGCTCAGTACGTCAGGTGAATTTATTGCAAATGCAAATGCAGCAAGATTTATCGATTCTGGTAGAAAAAACCTATGCTGAAATGAGTCAGGCATTGGAAGAGTATAATTCGTTGGCCTCAAGCCAAGCATTGTCAGAAGAGACTGTGGTACTGCGTCAAAAAGCGTTTAGCCAAGGGTTATCAACATCCCTAGAAATGGCGGATGCGCAATTATATGCCACTAGTATTCGCGTTCAGCGCCTGTCTGCAAGTTATAACTACGTAAAGTCGTTAGCACAATTATTATCGGTGAGTGGCGATATCGATCGCTTCATGGACTATCTACAAATCAATGGTATCGAGGTTAAGTAAATGAATAATGTTAAAAAAGGCATCATTGCGGTAGTCGTGTTAGCGGTCATCGGCTGGTTAGTATTTGAATTCAACAGTGCTTATCAACCGAAAAATATCTTGTTGCAAGGTCAAATTGAAGCAGAGCAATATAATGTGTCTTCAAAGATCCCGGGACGTATTGCCTCTGTGGATGTGAAGAAAGGCGATCAAGTTAGCCAAGGACAATTAATTTTCTCACTCGCTAGTCCTGAGTTAGACGCAAAACTGGCACAGGCAAAAGCAGGACGTTCGGCAGCCAGTGCGATGCGTGAGCAAGCTGAAACAGGGGCTCGTGAACAACAGATTATCGCCGCAAAAGATCAATGGAAAAAAGCAGAAGCGGCAGCGCTGCTGATGGAAAAAACTTATCAACGAGTTGATAATCTTTATAACGATGGGGTATTGCCAGAGCAAAGACGTGATGAAGTCTATACCCAATGGCAAGCATCGAAGTACACCCAAAATGCCGCTTACCAAGGTTATCAAATGGCCAAAGAAGGCGCTCGTAAAGAAACCAAACAAGCAGCGATCCAACAAGAACGTATGGCGGAAGGTGTGGTTGCCGAAGTGGAGTCTTATACTAAAGATACCAAACAATATGCATCTCGTGACGGTGAAGTGGTACAGATCTTATTGAAAGAAGGCGAACTTTCACCGACTGGTTTTCCTGTAGTGAGTATTGTTGATATTACCGACAGTTGGGCGGTATTTAATATCCGTGAAGATTTATTACCACGCTTGAAAAAAGGCACGTTATTAACCGCGCGTATTCCAGCATTAGGTGGTGCGACGTATCAATATCAAGTTTCGCATATTGCTGTGATGGGGGATTATGCAACGTGGCGTTCGACAGACAATGCTAAAGGTTTCGATTTACGTTCGTTTGAAATTGAAGCAAGACCGGTTGAGCCGATTGCAGATCTGCGTGTGGGTATGAGTGTATTAGTTGAGCTGACGCCGTCAGCAACTGCGCAGTAAGTTGGTTTGATGATGCGTTCATTGATTTCACAGATCAAAGCGGTTTGGCAGCGTGAGAACAAGCTGATATTGGCATCGAAATGGCAATTATCACTGGTGACTTGGCTGCCGTTAGCTTGCATGTTGCTGATATACGCTATTTTCTCGCAAGGTATTCCCCGCGATCTAGCGGTGGCGGTTGTCGATCAAGACCATAGCCGATTATCGCGTAACTTGGTGCGTTATATTGATGCTAACCCTTCACTTGCAGTGACAAGCCAATTGGTCAATCTAGCTGAAGGTAAAGACTTGATGCAGCGTGGTGAGGTATATGCGGTGGTGCATATTCCGCGTGGCTTTGAAAATCAGATCTACCTAGCGATGACGCCAGAGGTCAGCACTTTTTATAATGCCCAGTATGTATTAATTGGCAAGTTAGTATCGTCAAACATGGCGAAAACCTTTGGTACTTTCATGGCGCAAATTGATGCGGTAAAAACCTTGGCAACTGGGGGCAACCTCGCACTGATCAAAGGGACTGTGGCACCAATTTCAACCCAAGTTAATCCGCTCTATAACGTTTCAACCAACTATGTGCCTTTTCTGGTGACGGCGGCTGTGCCAGCATTATGGCAAATTTTTGTTTTAGTATCGGTACTGTTAGGGTTTGGTATGGAATACAAAAACAACACTGAAAATAGCTGGTTTCAGCACGCTGATGGGTCAGTGGTGAGTGCGGTGATCGGTAAATTATTACCTTATACCTTATTGTCTGTAGTGCATGGTTTACTGTTTTTAAGTTTCTTTTACGGTTATTTGAGTATGCCGATGCATGGCAACTGGGGGTATTTATTACTGATTTTGCTGGTGGCTGTATTAGCGGGTCAAGCTATTGCTTTGTTTATCTTTACCTTAACGATGAATCTAACCCAAGCGATTAGCATGGGCGCGGCCTATTCTGCGCCCGCATTTGCCTTTATTGGGGTAACATTCCCAGCTGAAAGCATGCCGCCGTTAGCGCAAATGTGGCGCTCGCTATTACCCATCACTCATTATATGCAGCTGCAAATTGGTCAGGTCAATTACGGTCAGAGTTTTATGGCGTTACTACCTCAATTAACCGCATTAGCATTATTTATGCTGACCTTTTTCATTGCTATTTATCGCATTAAGCGTCATCGGGATAATGCGCTTCTGATGACCAGAAGAACGTTACCAACAGGGCATGAAGATGAATAAATTTTTAGCGTTAGTGGTACTCGAAATTAAAAGTATTTTTGCCGACCGCAGTATTCTATTAACCATGTTTGGGGGCATTATCATGTACTCGATCTTGTACCCGTTGCCATATTCTCAGCAGGTCGCAAGAGATGTCGAAATTGTGGTGATTGATTATGATCGTAGTTCGGTGAGTCGTGAGCTGATCCGCATGGTGAATGCCAGCCCGGATACTCATATTGCCGGTCAGGTTGATTCGGTGCGCGATGCCGAGGCGTTAATTGAACGTGGGAAAATTAAAGGCTTTTTGATTATTCCTAAACATTTTCGTCGTGATGTATTAATGGAAAAGGCGGTGACGTTATCACTCGGTGGTGATGCGAGTTACTTTATGACTTACTCGACGATTGCTTCGGGTATTCTCAAAGCGGGTGGTACTTTATCTGCGCGGATCAAAGTTGCGAGGTTAACGGTAGATAACGAGAATATTTTGTTAGCAAAGCAGCAATGGCAACCGGCGTCGTTAAACCTACAACCGGTATTTAATCAGGTAAATGGTTACTTAGATTATGTGGTGCCAGCGGTATTTATTTTGATCTTGCAGCAAACACTGTTAATCGTCAGTGGTATTTTATCTGGCAGTCAAAATGAGCGTTCTCGAGCCAAGGAGCAGGGGTATTGGCTAACCACATCGCCAACATTATTGTTACTGGCGCGTGGTCTGGTTTTTCTGGGCTTATATCTGGTATTTAGTTTGTATTACTTTGGTTTTGCATTGGATATGTACGGGGTTAATCGACTCGCGGCAGCGTGGGATATTCTCAAGCTATTAGTGCCATTTTTGTTAGCCGTTGTCTGTCTTGGCGTGGCGTTAGGGCAATTGTATCGCCAAGCGGAAACCGCAACACAGGTGATTTTATTCAGTTCAATGCCAGTATTATTCTGCAGTGGGTTTATTTGGCCAGTGAGTGAGATCCCAACTTGGCTGGTATCGATATCGCAGCTATTCCCTAGTACCGCAGCGATTCAAGGTTTGCTGCAATTAAATCAAATGGGAGCGGATTTTGAGATGGTAAAACATTTCCAAACCCAGTTATTAATCCAAGCCGTTGGTTATGGAATATTGGCGATTATTCTACTGCATTACAAACAGCATAAATATCGATTAAATGCGGTTTAGTGTCTTTGCCTAAATAATGATGTGATTCACTCGCGTTGTGGTGATTTAGCCTCCATACTTTGCTTGTAGCAACGAGTATTTTATGGAGGCTAATATGAGTATGGCAACCAAAGTTGGGCAGTTTTTAGCTAGCCACAATATCGATTTTAGTTTAATACCACATCGCCACACGGCAAGTGCATTTAATTCTGCGTTATCGGCACACGTCCCTAGCTCGCAAGTCGCCAAAGCGGTGATCTTACGGGATATTGGTGGCGATTATTTAATGGCCGTGGTGCCTGCAAATATGCATGTATTAATTGGTGAAATTAATAGGCAAACAGGTAAGCAATATTATTTACTGGGGGAGCACGAATTAGCGACGCTGTTTCAAGATTGTGAACCAGGGGCGATACCTTCACTCGGACAGATTTATGGTATGGATATGCTGGTGGACGATATATTATTCGAACAGGAACAGCTATTTATTGAATCGGGCGATCACATGAATTTGATTAATTTAGATAAACGCCAGTTTGGTAAAGCGATGGGCAGTATGCCGCATAGCCATATTAGCGGATATAGCTTTAAAGAAGGACCATTGTATGAACGTCGTGATATTTAAATTAAATAGATGATAAATAAAATGGGAGCCATATTTGGCTCCCATTTTATTATCTATGAATTAACTTTATCATTAAATATTAGCTTGCTGGTGATGTTGGATTGCCTTGTAGATGCAAGTCTAATTGTGGATAAGGGATGGCGATACCTGCGGTATCAAGCGCAAGTTTAAGCTCTTCTTGCATGCTGAAATAAGCACCCCAATAATCGCTAGTCTTAACCCAAGGGCGTACTGCGAAGTTAACCGATGAATCGGCTAACTCTAGAATTCCCACTGTGTGTGCTGGATCTTCTAGGGTAAATTCATTGTTGTTGATCACAGCAATTAAGAGCGCTTTAGTCTGCTTAATATCGGCATCATACGATACGCCAATAACAAGATCTAAACGGCGTTTACCTAATGCTGAATAGTTAGTAATTGTACCATCCATGATTGCTGCATTTGGTGCAATAACCACTTTATTATCAGGGGTGACTAAACGTGTCGAGAAGATAGTAATTTCATCAACGGTACCTGACACACCAGCGGCTTCGATGTAATCACCGATACGACAAGGGCGGAAGATAACCATTAATACACCTGCAGCAAAGTTTGATAATGAACCTTGCAGTGCTAAACCAACGGCTAAACCGGCGGCACCAACAACAGCAACCAGTGATGCGGTTTGCACACCAAACTGGCTTAGCGTGGCGATGACCGTGAAGGCAAATACGACTCCCCATGCCATATTACTGACAAACGAGGCGACAGTTTTATCAATATTACGTTTTATCAATAAACCCGCGGTTATTTTTTTCATTAGGTTGGCAAGGTATTTACCAACAGTAAAGATAACCAGCGCAAGTAGTATTTTAGTACCGTAAATCGCCGCAAGCTCAGGGGCTTGTTCGAGTAGTTTTTGAAGATATTCCATGGATAAATCCCTATCATTTAGAGTGTTGAATATGCGTATACTTGCATCGGCTATTCTAGACTATATTAGTCAGTCTTTTTTAATATGTTACATTATTTCTAATCAGTGACAAAGCACAGTCAAATTAACTCTTTAAAACATTTATTTCGATAATTATATACGCACAATAAAAATCCAGTATTAGCGTTAAGCGAATACTGGATTTGTGGGGTTAAACTATCTTTTTAGCAAATATTATCGAATCTCTATTTACGCCATACTCCCCATTGTCCTGTGGTGCCAGGTTCTTCACCTTTCGTCCACCATTGTGCGGTCCAAGTTGCGCCGTTATGAGTGACTTTATCATCTTTGACATAAGTACTACCAACTTGCCAATCATCGTCACTCACTGCATCACTAACAACCGTCACGGTACGTTTATTGGTGATGGTTTGCTGATTATCCTGACCGTAAGATAAGGTGTAAGCGAGCTCATATTCACCAACAACACTGGTATCAACTTCTCCTGCTACAGTGATATTGGCAGTAAGATCGCCTTGCGTTGGATGGTTGGCACTAACGTCTTGCATGGGATCAAACGGACTACCAATAACAATGCTAGTATCGGTGATACCAACAAAGCTCGGTAATAGCTCGTATACAGTGACCTTACGACCTTGATTTGCGGTTTCATCATCACTGCTGACGCTGTAAGTTAATAAGTAGTCACCGACTTGATTAGTCTCAACACTGCCCGTGACGGCTACATCTGCCGTGATATCGTTACCTTGATAGTCTTTTGCGCTGATCCCGGTTAATGGGTCAAAGCTGCTGTTGAGCTCGACACGAGCATCGACAATACCCGACAAGCTAGGGGTCATATCTGTCACTGGTGGCAATTGATTATGAATAAAATTGCCATAATCTTTAATAAATTGTTGATTGTAGCTATTGTTCGCCGCGTCTGTTCCCATATCCCAGTTGATTGACCACGTCATCACGCCACGTAACGGTTGACCTTGGGCTTTTAAACGCTCAAAAGCGTTATATAAATCTTGTGGATCTTTAATGTAACCGGTCGCAGCAGCATTGATATTCGCAGGTAGCCCGAACACCAGTTTGTCATGTGGGATCTTATGGAAATTACGCGTACCGTTAATCAAAGAGTCGGCAATGTAGTAAATAAACTCTTCTTTTAACTCGTCATTGTTTTGTGCTATCCAGCCGACGCCTTCAATCCACAGACCATCGCCACCTTGATTGTAGAACTGCGGATTAATAAAATCATAATAGCCCTCAAGTCCGGTGAGGTAGGGGGTATAAGCGCCATTGGCTGTTAAATAGGGGAACTCTGGCGCCATGGTGATCATAAAGTTTTCACCCGTTTTACGGTAATGATCTTTCACCATTTTTAATGCGGCCGGAATAACAAGCTGATTATCTTTTGCGGTGATGGCGGCTTGCTCTAAATCAATATCGAGACCATCAAAGCCGTATAGATCAGTCAGTCTAATAATTTCTGCCGCTAACGCATCTTCATCACCACGAGTTAATTCGATATGAGCATCAGCACCACCAAGGGCGATTAATACACTGCGACCTTGACTGTTAAGGGTATTAATTTGGGCGATAAACTCTGCTTCACTAAGACCAATCGTTGGGTCGAGTTTAAAGGTTGGAATACGGCCGTCGGCAGTATCGTAAACTTTCATGAATGAAATATTGACGACGTTGTATTGCGGGTTTACTGCTTCAAGTTCAACACAGGGCGCGTTACCTCCTAGATAACCACGACCGTCACACCAATTGTGCCAGTAACCAACGACCACGTTATCATCTTGTGACGTGATTGTTCCTGCAATCGCTGCTGTTGAACATAAGCCAGTGAAAATGGCTGCTGAAAGTATTGATTTTAGCTTCATAAACATTCCCTAAATTAAAGGTGTGACTCAATGACACATCCTATCTCATTGTTAATATTACGATTAAACTACAATGAAATTTATAGTGATTAGAGTGGGGTTGTACACAGTACTTTTTTTTATGTTCTAAAGAATAATGCCTACTGCAATATTATGAGCAGGATCCAGATAAATGGTCTAAATCAAATCCCTTAATCGGCATTTGTTTTTAAGGCTTTGTTTTATAATATTTTTTTTGTATCCGTAGCGCGTTATCAAGTAAATAGGGGGGCATTTTGGGTGGCTCATACAGAGAAATAGAATGGTGGCGGGAGAGGTAATACCAGATAATTATTATTGAGCTAATAAAAAGCCCAAGTCGAATAAATCGCTTGGGCTTTTAGTATTAACGAAAGCTTAAACTATTTTTTGCTTTGTGCTTTCAAATCTAATTTCTTCTCTAAATAATGGATGTTAGTGCCACCATTTTGGAAGTTTTCATCATTCAAGATTTCTAGATGTAATGGGATATTAGTTTTAATACCATCAATCACCATCTCGCTTAATGCATTACGCATTCTGGCGATAGCTACGTCACGATTTTCACCGTAAGTGATTAACTTACCGATCATTGAATCGTAATGCGGTGGTACTTTATAACCGGCATATACATGCGATTCCCAACGTACACCAAAACCGCCAGCGGCATGGAAGCGTTTGATCTGACCAGGACTTGGAATAAATGTCTCTGGATCTTCGGCATTAATACGACATTCGATTGAATGACCCGTTAAACGCACTTCATCTTGAGATATCGTTAATGGCATACCCGCAGCAACACGTAGCTGTGCTTTGATTAAATCAATGCCAGTTACCATTTCTGTGATGGTGTGTTCAACTTGAATACGGGTATTCATTTCGATGAAATAGAATTCGCCATTTTCATAAAGAAATTCGAACGTACCTGCGCCACGATAGTTAATATCAACACAGGCACGACTACAGCGTTCACCAATATGGCGACGTAGATCAGCGGTAATACCCGGTGCTGGTGCTTCTTCAACAACTTTTTGGTGACGACGTTGTAGTGAACAATCACGTTCGCCAAGGTGGATCGCGCTACCTTGACCATCAGCCAGTACTTGCACTTCGATGTGACGCGGGTTTTCTAGGAATTTCTCCATGTAAACCATGTCATTACCAAAGAATGAACCTGCTTCATTACGTGTTAACGCAATTGAATCAAGTAGATCTGCTTCTTCATGAACCACACGCATACCACGACCACCACCGCCACCGGCAGCTTTAATAATGATCGGGTAACCGATGCGCTTAGCAATTTTCTTATTACGTTGTGCGTCAGTATCAAGTGGACCATCAGAACCTGGTACACAAGGTACACCGGCTTTTTTCATTGCCGCAATCGCAGATACTTTATCGCCCATTAGACGAATCGTTTCAGCTTTAGGACCGATGAAAATAAAACCTGAGTGTTCAACCTGTTCAGCAAAATCAGCGTTTTCAGCTAAGAAACCATAACCCGGGTGAACGGCAACCGCGCCCGTGATCTCTGCTGCGCTTAAGATTGCTGGTACATTTAAATAACTGTCTACAGCCGCAGGTTTACCAATACAAACTGTCTCGTCAGCTAATAATACGTGTTTTAATTCACGATCTGCTGTTGAGTGTACTGCAACCGTCTTAATGCCTAATTCTTTACAAGCACGCAGAATACGTAATGCAATTTCGCCGCGATTGGCGATAACAACTTTATCCAACATTGGAAACTCCGTAGTTATTCAATGATGAAAAGAGGTTCATCAAACTCAATAGCTTGACCGTCTGTTGCTAGGATAGCTTTCACTACGCCGGCTTTATCTGATTCGATTTGGTTCATCATTTTCATTGCTTCTAAGATACACAGGGTATCGCCAACATTAACAGTTTGGCCAATCGCAACAAAAGGTGCAGCGCCTGGAGATACTGCATTATAGAAAGTACCAACCATAGGAGAACGAACTTGATGGCCAACTGCTTCTACTGGTGCAGCTTCAACCGCTGCCGCTGGAACTGGTGCCGCCACAGGTGCCGCTACAGGCGCCGCTGCATACTGCATTTGTGCTGGTGCTGCAGTACTGCTAAAACGATTGATTCGTACCGATTCTTCACCTTCAGAAATTTCTAATTCTGCAATGCCAGATTCTTCAACTAGTTCAATCAGTTTTTTAATTTTACGGATGTCCATAATAATCTCTTTTATTTGTTGTTAGTTTGCTTCAGCTGTTTGACAGCAGAAAGCAGTGCAAATTCATAACCATCAGCACCTAATCCACAAATAACGCCTTTAGCGACATCTGACAGATAAGAATGATGACGAAATTGTTCTCGTGCGTGTACATTAGAGAGGTGTACTTCGATAAATGGGATTGAAACCCCTAATAATGCATCTCTAATTGCAACGCTGGTATGCGTATATGCTGCAGGGTTGATAATGATAAAATCAGTATTACCCATCGCGGCATGAATATGATTTATGAGCTCGTGTTCTGCGTTAGATTGTTCATGGCGCAAATCAATAGCATGCTCAGTTGCAACATCGGTCAAATGTTCTACAATGTCACTAAGTGTTTGATAGCCGTAAGTCTCAGGTTCTCTTTTACCTAAAAGATTCAGATTCGGTCCGTTGAGTAACAATATTCTGGATTTGTGCGACATATTGCTTCCATTGTCTGGTAAAATGACACTAACTCCGCAAATAAAGCCTGCATAGCTAGTCTTTCTGAAAACTCCAATTATAGATGATTATAAAATACAATTGTTGCTAATTCTCTACACATTATATGATTTTCGGAGAATATAACAGCATTTGACTGGTCTTATCTGATATTTTATTAAAGTTTACACTCTAAGTAAAACCTAGCGCACATTAGCAATTGACTGAATTTCAGTGAGTTTGTTGCGGGGATTTAAAAGCAAAAAATCGATGTAACTAAGGCAAAAGTTACACCGATAAAGGTTAATTAAGTGATAGCGGGTAATTTCCCACTAGCGTATTTTATTTCAAGCTTCTTGCTTCTCAGCAATTAAGGTATCAACCACACTAGGATCTGCCAATGTTGAGGTATCGCCTAGTGTATCCGTGTCATCGGTAGCTACCTTACGTAGGATACGACGCATGATCTTACCTGAACGGGTTTTTGGTAATGCTTGGGTCCAATGTAAAGTATCCGGCGTTGCAATCGCGCCAATCTCAGTTCTCACCCATTGTTTGACTTCTGCTAGCAAGGCTTCATCAGCTTCTTCACCCGCATTCAGTGTGACATAAGCATAAATGCCTTGGCCTTTAATATCATGCGGTACACCAACGACGGCGGCTTCGGCAATTTTACTGTGAGCCACTAAGGCACTTTCAATTTCAGCTGTGCCCATACGATGACCTGATACATTCAGTACGTCATCGACACGCCCAGTGATCCAATAATAACCATCGATATCACGTTTGGCGCCATCACCCGTGCAGTACATATTCGGGAATGTTGAGAAATAGGCTTCTTCAAAGCGACTTTCATCGCCATAAATACCGCGCATTTGACCTGGCCAAGAATCTAAGATAACTAAGTTACCCTCATTCTCACCATCGAGGATATTACCTTCATTATCAACCAGCGCTGGACTTACTCCAAAGAATGGGCGTGTTGCCGAGCCTGGTTTAAGACTTGTCGCACCAGGTAGTGGCGTAATTAAGATGCCACCGGTTTCGGTCTGCCACCAAGTATCGACAATCGGTGTTGATGCATTGCCGATAGTATTGTAATACCACTGCCATGCTTCAGGATTAATGGGTTCACCCACTGAACCCATTAAGCGTAATGAGGTACGCTTGGTGCCTTTAATGGCATCGTCACCTTTCGCCATGAGTGCGCGAATGGCTGTTGGTGCAGTATAAAGTGTTGTCACTTGATGTTTATCTACCACTTGGCTCATGCGTGCGGTATCAGGATAATTTGGCACACCTTCGAACAATACCGTCGTTGCGGCATTGGCCATCGGTCCATAAACTAAATAGCTGTGACCGGTGATCCAACCAACATCGGCTGTACACCAGAATATGTCGGAGTCTTGATGATCAAAGACATATTTGAAAGTCATGGTGGCATAAACCAGGTAACCACCTGTGGTGTGTAATACACCTTTTGGTTTACCGGTAGAGCCAGAAGTATAAAGGATGAATAATGGGTCTTCGGCATTCATTGCTTCTGGAACACATTCACTCGGCTGGTCTTTGACAACATCATGCCACCAAAGGTCTCGGCCTTCATGCCAATCGATGTCAGCATTGGTACGTGCAAAGACGATGACGTTATCAACCGTGGTCACTTGTGGTTTGGCTAAGGCGGTATCGACGCAGTCTTTAAGGCGAGTAATACGGCCTGCGCGTACCCCTTCATCTGCGGTGATGACTAATTTAGCGCCACAGTTATCAATGCGATCGGCAAGTGCTTCTGCGGAGAAACCGGCAAATACAATCGTGTGCACAGCGCCAATACGAGTACAAGCAAGCATGGCAATAGCTGCTTCTGGCACCATTGGCATATATAAACAAACAACATCGCCTTTTTTAATGCCTTGGGCTTTTAATGCATTAGAAAATTGGCAGACTTTTTCATACACGTCCTGATAAGTTAATTTTTCAGAATCTTCAGGATTATCGCCTTCCCAAATTATGGCTGTTTTGTTGGCGTTATCTTTTAAGTGGCGGTCAAGGCAGTTGGCTGAGACATTGAGTTGGCCATCTTGGAACCATTTAATGTCGACACTACCAGGTTGGAAACTGGTGCTTTTCACTTGGCTATAAGGTTTGATCCAATCAACGATGTGGCCTTGTTCACCCCAAAATGCTTCCGGATCGGTAATTGAATGCTTGTACATAGCTTGATAAGCATTGTCATTTAATAAACTGTTTTGCGCAAATTCTGCAGGTACCGGATATAGTTTAGTGTCGCTCATTGTTCTTCCTTAATAGTATTTAATTCCTTGTCCACGTCTTGATGTAATGTCCGTTTATACACGTTTATAGTTACATCTGCTGTTAATAAAAATGGCATGACAACCAAAAACACGCAATACGACTTTAGTATTAACGGTGTTTTTTTGTGATGATTTGGCTTTAATTAGCGCTTTATATTTATTAATTTAGCGCTACATCATAGTAATAGTTTGATTAACATAGCGTATATCTATCACCAAGGGCGTAGAATACGGAGCAATTATTGGACTGATATTTTACTATTTAGGGATTTAATATGCGCGTTGCACTGCCATCATCAATATGGATGGGATTTTATTATGCTTTTTTCTTTGGCGTATTTGGTATTCTGCTGCCGTTCTGGTCGCTGTGGCTAAAAGGCGAGGGGATCTCTACTGAGATGATCGGTAGTATGCTGGCATTTGCTCTCGTAGCGCGTTCTGCTGGGGCGTTATTATTGACCCGAAATTTAGTCTCTACCGCTTCCTTATTAACTCGGGTACAACGATTAAGCCTTACTGCGATGGTGGCCTTTGGCGGTTTTTATCTGCTTGATAACGTTTATGCGATCTTTTTGTTAGTCATTTTAACCAATTTTATCTTTTCACCCTTAATGGCCTTAGGGGAGACAATTGGCGCGAAGTTAGTGCGCTACAATAATATGGACTATGGCAAAGTGCGTTTGTGGGGCTCGATTGGTTTTATGCTGTCGAGTGCATTAACCGGATTTTTGGTCGAAAAATTTGATCATAAAGTTATTTTACTGTCGATTATTGTCGGATTAGGGATCTTATTTTTCCTCACCATCACGCCAGCCAAAAATATGCCTGAAGGTGAAACAGCAGCCAGTAAACCGAGTTCTGGTATCTTGACCATATTAAAGCGTCCGGCATTTTGGCCATTTTTAGCGATCACCTCACTATTGCAGGGCGCACATGCGGCTTATTATGGTTTTGGTGCGGTGTACTGGCAAGATATCGGTATTAGTGAGACTTATATCGGTTATTTTTGGAGTATGGGTGTGGTCGGGGAAATCTTCTTCTTGGCTTTTGGTAAGCGCTTCTTTGGTAAAGTCAGTATTGCGACCATGTTTGTGATTGCTGCGGCTGGTAGCGTGCTTCGTTGGACCACATTAGGCTACGCTGTTGATGTGGCACCAATCATGTTGTCACAGTTATTACATGGGGTAACATTTGGGGTCGCGCACATGGCATCAATGCGCTACATGGCCGAATGTGTAAACGAAGAAGATGCGGTCGCGACACAATCGATCTATGCAGCACTGCCGTTTAGTTTAGCTATTGCTATGTTGACCTTTGTATCGGGACTGTTTTATCCGCTCGTCAAAGCTGATATCTTTATTTATATGGCGTTAGCGGTACTTCCGGTGTTTTTACTTTCCCGCAGTAAGCATATTTAACGGGTGATATCGGTGATATAAATGCAAGCCACAATGTGGATGTTGTGGCTTTAAGCTATTTATCTAGTAATAACATTATTGAGTCATAAACGTTTGTGTCATCGGAGGGTAACACAATCCCGCCACTGCACAACCTTGATAATGGATGGTCACTTCACTTGCCGGGGCTAAACCTGAAACTGGCACTGATAGCATCAATTGGTACTCAAAAATTTCGACATCGCCAAAATATTCATCATGGTATTCTTTACTTGCGGGCAAGCCTTGGATTGGATACTCATTACCATTAATGGTGACGCGCAGTTTATTCTTATATAAATAATAGCCATCGCTAATTTGCCAAAATACATTGAGATTATCGGCTTGCTGCAGTTGTGAATAAACAAAGGCAGCGTCGCCAGGTAAGAAGGCTGGCGTACTCTGTTGTTTATTTGCAAATAGGCTAAAATTATTATTAGCATGTACTGGTATTGCTGTTTGCAAGACTAGGCTGCTGGCTAATAATAGAGTTGATTTCACGTTCATTTTTTCCAACTTTATTGCGTTTTAGTTGTCTGAGTTATTATGTCTGCTACTTAATATTATGGACTATCTATTCAGCGCGAGCTTGAAAACTGGGTTTACGCCCTTATGTTACTTTATATCATCACTGTTTTGCGCGTATTTTTTGGATAACATTTTTTAAATACTATTTTAGATAAGTGAGTGACAAGGCTATTCCTTGTTAAGCTGTCTACTCCAACTATATTTTTGAGAGGTTAATGTGTTAGGTCGTTTATTTTTTCTATTTACTGCGATGACATTAATTGAAGTGTATGTCCTGATGTCGATAGGCTCGTTATTAGGTGCAGAACTGACTATTGGTATTATTATTTTAACGGCGTTGGCGGGATCGTATTTAGTACGCAGTCAAGGCGTGCAAACGGTGCAAAAATTACAAGCTCGTTTAGCCGCGGGTGAAGCGCCGGGACAAGAAATTGTTGAAGGTATTATGCTACTTGTGTGTGGTGTATTACTGGTTACCCCTGGTTTTGTGACTGATGGGTTAGGTTTATTAGTACTTACACCACAAATTCGTGGTCGTTTAGCCAAAGCAATTATCGCTCAGTATAAAGATCGTATTATTCCACAATCGACGTTTACCGGTAATGCCCAAGGCTTTCACTACTCATCAAGCCACTCATCACCATTTCAACAACCGCCGGGCTCGTCTCATAGCGCTAAAAATGACGGTGCTATAGAAGGTGACTTTGTTGAAATAGACAAAGATGACAATAAGCTTAATTAATAGTCGATAAACAAATACATAGCAAAAGGCGAGATCGAAAGATCACGCCTTTTTTGATCTTGCTTGGCTGGATATAACTTATACTACTCCGCTATTGGTAAGCATCGTACAGCTATGCTATTTATTAGAGATTAGAAATGTGAAGATACGCAGTAACGACTAAATTATTGCGCATAGTTGCTAGCCGTGATGGCTGGCGTTGTAGCTAAGGATATAGAATGACTGGACAAGCAGTACCAACAATAACAGATGAGCTACAGGCCATCAGTCATACAGGGAAAGTGATTTTGGTCGGTTCCGGTCCTGGTGATCCGGATTTATTAACCGTTAAAGCATTGCGCTTACTGCAACAAGCGCAGGTGGTTGTACATGACCGTTTAGTGTCAGATGAGATCATTGCGTTAATCCATCCGGATGCGGAATGTTTTTTTGTCGGTAAGCAAGCGGGTAATCATTGTGTTCCACAAAGTGGTATTAACGACCTGCTGGTTAAGCTCGCCTTGCAAGGTAAACAAGTGATCCGGCTTAAAGGTGGTGATCCGTTTATTTTTGGTCGTGGTGGTGAAGAGCTAGAAGCATTATTACCGTTTAACATACCGTTTGAAGTGGTGCCGGGTATTACTGCTGCATCTGGTTGTGCTGCATACGCAGGGATCCCGCTGACGCACCGAGATCATACCCAAGGTGTGCAGTTTATTACCGGACATTTAAAAGATGACGCCCATCAGCTAGATTGGCCGTTACTCGGTAAAGCGACCCATACATTGGTGTTTTATATGGGCTTAACCCAGAGTGGTGGTATTGCCAGTAACCTTATCAAGCACGGCATGGATAAGGATATGCCGGTGGCGATTGTAGAAAAAGGCACCAGTAAGCAGCAGCGAACCTTGCAAGGATCGTTAAAGGATCTTGGCGATCTTGCCGCGCAAGCTGAAAGTCCGTCACTGATTATTATTGGTGGTGTTACTCAGTTAGCGAGTAAACTTGACTGGTTTAGTGCCACACTGAAAATCACTAAATAGCGTTATAGTGCCGCTAGTCGACAGGGGTTATGCAGATACTATCTTGCTATAACCCCGATCAATTTAACCTAAACTTTGATAGCCACGTACAAATAGACGCACAGAACGTTGTAAATAATGATTAATTTCCTGCTCTGATAACGACTCTGCAATATTAAACTCTAACCGTGTCCACTGCTCACCTTTGATGATCGCCAGTAATTGAATTGCCGCTTCACGGCAGTCTTCGATATCCAGCTCACCGCGGCGATGATACTCAGCCAAACAATTGGCTAATTTGTCGATAACAAACAGCGGACCCGCTTCAAAAAATAACCGTGACAAGTGCGGATGCGCAAGGCATTCTGCTGCACAGGTTCGGTGCACAGCCATTGAATCTGTTGACGTGATCATGGCAAAAAAGCGCTGTGCGAATAACGTCAATGTTGATTCAACCGGTCCTAAATTCTCGGGTAACAGTTCTGTTACGCCCAATTGCTCACACTTATAGCTAATCGCAGTAATAAATAACTCATCTTTATTACCAAAGTGACTGTAGACCGTTTGTTTAGAAACCCCTGCTAATTTTGCGATCAATTCCATACTGGTGGCTGCGTAGCCATGCTGAGTAAACTGCACTGTTGCCGCATCCAGCATTTGGTTACGCTTTACTTCACTCTTTGTTCTTGGCTTTTTCATATTACTTATACCGCTAGTAGTTCGAACATACAGCCTTGCTATTAAATGTTATATATGTGTTAATACAATTAAAGTGGACTGTACGGTCTAGTTTGATTTAACTGTTTTTGTAGGTAGACTGGTGAGTCTAGTTTATAAAGGGTCGAAACGAAAGGATTGCGTTGGATAGCACGCAAGAAAGGGATATTCACTATGATTATAAAGAGTTACCTAACAGGTTCGTATGCTAAATCAGCACAGTGGTTAAGTGTAGTGCTAACGGTGGTCGGATTGCAAGCATGTAGTAAGGTTGTTGCAGATGAAACACCGACAGCATCACATTATCTACAGGCAAGTAGTGAGCAATTAACTCAGCAAGATAGCTATCAGGTTGAAAATAAGTTTGTCGGCAAGGTGATTGCTCAGCAAGATGCAAACTTGGGTTTTGAATTTGCGGGCATTATTAAAACGCTGCATGTGATTGAAGGTCAGCAAGTAACTAAAGGGCAATTACTGGCAGAGCTTAATACCCAGTTGTTGTTAATTGAACGTAACCAGTTGGAAGCACAGTTGCAGCAAGGACAAGCCGAGTTTGATTTGATCCAAGCAAACTTAACGCGTTTAAGTTCGCTGAGTGAGCGTGGTTTTACCTCAGAGCAAAAAATCGATGAGCTGTCGTCGAAAAAACGTGTTATTGCGGCCAATATTCGCAGTACCTTATCGGCATTAGAAGCAAGCCAGTACCGTATTGATAAATCAAAACTATTAGCGCCGTTTGCGGGCATTGTTAGCAGCCGCCAAATAGCACAAGGTGAAGTAATTGCCGCGGGCACCACCGCTTTTCGATTGTTACAAACGGGCTCGTCAGAGGTTGTCGTTGGTATCCCAGCCAGTTTTATCAAGCAGCTTAGAGGCAAGGATCATCAACTTGAGATCGCCGGTATCAACTATAATGCGGCATTGTTGAGCATGGGTAATGAGGTCAACAGTGTTACTCGTACAATTAGTTTACGTTTTTCAATCGCGGATAATAGTCCTGTTTATAACGGCCAATTGGCTTACCTTTCCTTATCTCAAGAGTACCCGCAACCGGGCTATTGGGTCCCGTTAAGTGCGATCACCGATGGTGTGCGCGGTATGTGGAATATCTACACCCTAGAGCAAGATATCGCCCTGCGCGATCTTGATGCTCAACAATCCTCAGCATTATTTCAACTGAAAAGTACTACCGTGACGGTATTGCATGCCACTGAAACGGCTGCTTATGTACAAGGCGATCTCAAAAATAATCAAGCTTATGTCAATGCGGGGATCCACCGTTTCGTGCCAGGGCAGGTCGTCACCCTGAGCCATCAGCAAGCCTTCGCCAATAAACCTCTGGATACAGCGACACTGGAGAATAAAATATGATCAAGGCGTTTACTGAAAATAATCGTCTAATGGCATTGCTGATTATTTTACTCATTGTGGCAGGTCTTGGTTCGCTGGCTACATTGCCACGCACAGAAGATCCAAGGATCATCAATCGGAACGCGAGCGTGTTGACGATATTGCCGGGTGCCAGTGCTGAACGCGTCGAAGCTTTAGTCACCGAAAAAATCGAACAGAAGTTACGTAAACTGGCTGATATTAAGCGTATTACCTCTACATCACGGCCTGGTATTTCCATCGTTCAGCTGAAATTACACGATACCATTACCGATACTGTGCCAGTGTGGTCTCGGGTGCGAGATCTGCTTAATGATGTTACTCGCGAATTACCGCCTGCGGCTATAGCGCCACGCTTAGAAGATGATCGCGGTTATGCCTATACCCAATTGATTGCCGTTAAATGGCAGGGTGACAGTGAGGTTGATTTAACCACGTTAGGCCGTTACGGCAAAGAATTACAAAATCAGTTGAAGGTGGTCGCGGGTACCGATATTGTTAGTTTATTTGGTCGCGGTGAAGAACAAATATTGGTAGAAATAGATAAACATTTAGCGGCGAATCTATCGTTATCGACACAAGCTATTTCCAACATTATTTTAGCTGCTGATGCCAAAGTATCGGCGGGGAATATCATTAATGATTATAACCAGATGCAGATTGAAGTGGCGGGATCATTCGACTCTGTGGATCGGATCCGTCAGATCCCATTACTTAATGACAGTAACGGTGGTGTGGTACGGGTCGGTGATATTGCTCAGATAAGTAAAAAATTACAGTGGCCAGCAAAAGAGATTGCGCTTGTTGATGGTCAATATGCGGTGGTGGTATCAATACGTATGTTACCTAATTTACGCATTGATAAATGGAGTGCGGAAGTGGATAGAGTAGTTGCTGGCTTTAACCTGCAATTACCAGCTTCATTAACCACCGAAGTATTGTTTGACCAATCTCAGTACACCGAAGACAGGCTGCAAGGTCTGGTAGAAAACATCTTGATTGGTTTCTCGCTGATCGCGATGGTGCTATTCGTGACTTTAGGTTGGCGCGCTGCGTTAATCGTCACCTTATCCTTACCGCTAACGGTATTATTTACCTTAACCGTGATGAATTATTATGGTTTACCGATCCACCAAATGTCGGTAACGGGATTAGTCGTGGCATTGGGTATCATGGTGGATAATGCGATTGTGATGGCGGATACCATCCAGCAGCGTCGCCAGCAGGGTTTAAGTGCCAGTGTTGCAGTTCAAGGTGCAATAAAACATTTATGGCTGCCGCTATTAGGCTCGACGTTAACCACGATATTGGCCTTTATGCCGATTGTGATGATGCCGGGTCCATCGGGTGAGTTCGTCAGTGGTATTGCGTTAAGCGTGATCTTTGCGTTAATAGGCTCGTATTTAGTTTCACATACTATCGTTGCTGGTTTATCGGGGCAATTTCTGACAGGTAATGCCCAAGGTGAAACAGCACGACCAATGACTTGGTATAATAATGGCATTGAGCTAGCGGGTTTAGCCAACATTTTTCGCCAATCGCTGGTACTGGTATTAGCCCGACCTAAATTGAGCATTGGTTTGGTGTTTATCTTACCCTTGAGCGGTTTTATCCTCGCTAAACATTTGGATGAACAGTTCTTTCCGACATCGGATCGTGACATGTTTCATATCGAATTATTTATGCCCGTGCAAACCAGCATTGTTGCCACTGAGGCCATGACCAACACCATTAGTGATTTGTTAGCCCAGCAGCAAGGCATCAGTAAAGTGCGTTGGTTTATTGGTAATAATGCCCCGTCTTTTTACTATAATTTAATGCCCAATAAAGACGGTGCTCAATATTATGCCCAAGCGATGGTGACGGGTGATAGTTTTCAACGTATCAATGAGTTAGTGCCAGCATTACAAATATTACTCGATGATGCGATACCCCAAGCACAGATATTAGTGCGTAAGTTAGAGCAAGGCCCTCCTTTTAAAGCGCCAATAGAATTACGCCTGTTTGGTCCTAATCTCGATACCTTAAAAACCTTGGGTGATGAAGCAAGACGGATCTTAATTGGCACGGATAACGTGATCCATACGCGTGCCACCATCCAACCTGGATTACCCAAAATATGGCTGAAAATTAACAAAGATGTCAGTCAATTAGCAGGTTTAACCCTGACCGATGTAGCGACACAATTACAATCAACCTTGCATGGCACGGTAAATGGCTCGATTATCGAAGCGACGGAATCGATACCGGTACGTGTCCGTATTGCTAATGAACAGCGTAGTAGTTTATCTGATTTAGCCAACATCAGTCTGAGCTCGCCGCAATCTCAAGGCAGTATTCCGCTGGTGGCATTAACAGAGCTAGCCTTAAGCCCAAGTCGTGGTGCGATCCCACATCGGAATGGTGTACGGGTTAATACGGTGGAAGGCTATTTAGCCGCTGGGGTATTACCATCAACGGTTCTTAGTGAATTTTCGGCACGCTTAGCCCGTGAAAATTTTGTATTACCGCCGGGGTACCGGATGGAATTTGGTGGTGAATCAGCAAAACGTAATGATGCGGTGGGTAATTTGTTAGCCAGTGTTGGCGTGATCATGATGTTACTGATTATTGTCGTGGTGCTGTCATTTAACTCATTCCGCTTGGGGGGAGTTATTGTATTGTCTGCGATCCAATCTGTCGGTTTAGGGTTATTCAGTGTATATGTGTTTAATTATCCGTTTGGTTTTATGGTGATAGTTGGTTTGCTCGGCCTGATGGGGTTAGCCATTAATGCGGCGATTGTTATTTTAGCCGAATTAAAATCAGACCCGCAAGCAGTCGCTGGCGATACCGATGCAATTATCAATGCCATTACCAGTTGTACGCGCCATATCTCGTCAACGACAATCACCACAGTCGGTGGTTTTTTACCGTTAATCTTAGCGGGTGGTGGTTTCTGGCCACCATTTGCCATTGCTATCGCTGGTGGCACGGTATTAACAACGTTATTATCGTTTTACTTCGTACCAGCAATGTTTATTTTAATGAGTCGTCAAAAAGCCTTTGAAGCAACGGAAATAGTGGCAGGATAATCGCCACTGTTGTCTTGCAGAGATGTAGCACTGATATCGATATAAAAAATCCCCGTGGTTGCGATAACCACGGACATTTTTGTTCTTATTTATAGTTAAACAATGAAATAGTTAAACCGCTTTAGCGAAACGTTGCGCGGTGTATTTTGGATTCATTAAGTTTTCAATAGAGAAAATTTCGTCTAATTCTGCCGCAGATAATAAGCCACGCTCTAATACCACCTCACGTACGCTCTTACCTGTTTCTGCGCAGATCTTACCGATAGTATCGCCTTCATGATGGCCAATGAAAGGGTTTAAGTAAGTGATAATACCGATCGAATTTAATACGAAATCCTGACACACTTTACGGTTAGCGGTAATGCCTTTAATGCATTTGTTCTGCAGAGAGAAACAGGCATTTTCTAATAATGTTAATGATTCAAATAAGCACTGACCAATCACAGGTTCCATTACGTTTAACTGTAATTGACCGGCTTCTGCAGCCATGGTGATGGTGATGTCGTTACCACATACTTTAAACGCCACTTGGTTCACTACTTCTGGAATAACGGGGTTTACTTTAGCGGGCATGATTGAAGATCCGGCCTGCATTTCGGGTAGGTTAATTTCGTTTAAACCAGTACGTGGGCCTGAAGACAGTAGGCGTAGATCATTACAGATCTTAGATAATTTAACCGCGAAACGTTTTAATGCACTCGATAGCATTACGTAAGCACCACAGTCAGATGTCGCTTCAACGAGATCTTCAGCGGGCACAAATGCATGACCGGTGATCTCTGCCAGTTTCGCAATGGCTAATTTTGAATAACCGGTCGGGGTATTTAAACCGGTACCAATAGCTGTCGCGCCTAAGTTAACTTCGAGCAGTAACTCTTGGCAACGTTTAATGCTTTTAATTTCTTCTCGCAGAGTAATTCCAAACGCGCGGAACTCTTGGCCTAAGGTCATTGGCACTGCGTCTTGTAATTGGGTACGACCCATTTTTAAAACATCATTAAACTCTTCTGATTTAGTTAAGAAGGTTTCGCTTAATGAAGTTAATGCCGCTAATACCGCATTGGTGCGTTCGAATAAGGCAACACGAAAGCCTGTAGGGTAGGCATCGTTGGTACTTTGACTTTTATTAACATGATCATTGGGATTGATGTGAGCATAAGCGCCTTTACTGTGTCCCATTTGCTCTAAGGCAATATTCGCGATCACTTCATTGGTATTCATGTTTACTGACGTGCCCGCACCACCTTGGAAGGCATCAATCGGAAATTGATTGTAGAAGTGGTCGGTAGCCAGCAATATGTCACAAGCGTTAACAATCGCATCGCTGATGTCTGCTGGGATCGTCCCCAAAATACCATTGGCTAATGCTGCTGCTTTCTTGGTTTTCACCATGCCACGTACAAATTCAGGACAGTCACCGATCTTCTCATTACTGATGCGGAAATTTTCCATCGCCCTTAATGTATGAATACCGTAATACGCTTGAGCAGGTATTTTTTTAACACCTAATAAATCAGTTTCTAAACGGGTTTCTTGAGTAAAATCGGTTGCTAATACTGTCATTAGTACACTCTGCTATATGATCTAAACGTAGGAAGGAAAACAAATTTACGTGAGGATAATACGTTGTATTTTTGTTAATAAAACGGGTTTAGATCACCTTTTTAAACAAAATTTTAAAGCTACTAGATATATTTTTATTGGGCTTAAGAAACAGCAAGTTTGGTGGATTATTAGTGAACATTTTATCTCTAAACGGGTTATTTGTTGGTTAATCCATTTAACACGGGTGAAGTCGCTAAATCGATAGGCTGTTAAGCAGGTTTTTCGCTGCGTAATTCACTCCGCAGTTCTAGCTGTAATTGCTGGGAATAATGTATAGCGATGAGAGGTTAGATCAACATTAAATCGTGAACTGGTAAAAAGGCATAAGGATTAACATGTTAATGAGGAAACTTAGCTTTAAGAGTCGATGATAATATCACGAATCTGGCTTTAAGTTATTGATTTATACTATTACTGTTTATTTTTCAATGACTTAATTTTAAGTTTGTCTTTGAGGTTGCTTTTTGGTGTTGGTTAATTATGCAGGTTGTGAGTGAGTGATGATCTATGTCAATGTTTGTGAGCGGCTTAAAATAAAAGCATTATGCCAAGATTGTTTTTATGGTAATTTCATCTTTACAGTTATTTACGGTCATTTACGAATGTTTACACTGAGATGCCGCTAGTTTTTGGAGAAATGAAACCCTAATGAAAATGACTATTAAGATTAAGTTAATTGCAACCGTGTGCGTTGCATTATTGGCTGTATGCAGCTTCTTTATTATCAGCATGTTGAACATTGAAAAGTCCGTGCTGGAACAGGAAAAACAGAATGTCAGCACCAAGGTAGAGGATACAATTAAACATAACCTGTTAGGACAGGTTGATACAATCACGTTATCTCTGTCAGGGCTCTATGAAGATTCTAAAGAAGAAAATATAAAAGCAGCATTACGTACCGAGATCTCGACGTTTAAGCAGGCTATCAATAAGACGTATGAGGCCAGTGCTTCGCTAGAAGAAGCTCGGTTGAAGATCTTTGCTTTCATTAATAACTATCAGTGGGGTAATGGCCGCTATATCTTCGCCTACGATGCCGATACCATTGCGTATGTGGCGCATGGGCACAATCCTAAGGTTATAGGGCAAAACAGCCATGATGCGACTGATAAAAAAGGTATCTTCTATGCCCAAAATATTGTTGCTGCGGCTAAGAGGCAGGAGATCGGTTTTAGCCGTTATTCTTTTTTTAATCCTGAGACCCAAACGGTGGAAGATAAACTATCGGTATCATTTTATTTTAAACCGCTAAATATTGTTGTCGCTACTGGCGAATATATTAGTA
>NZ_JASJHF010000319.1:0-4251 GCF_033791185.1 Moritella sp.
TCCCAAGAAAATATTGACTCTATGGTGCAATTGGTTGCTTCTGCTGTACAAGGATTAGAGCCAACACGTGTTACTTTAACCGATCAAAATGGTCGTCTGCTTAATTCGGGCAGCCAAGATATGCTGGCCGCACAAGGTCGACGTGAGTTTGAAATGGTGCAAAATCACGAACGTGAGTACCGTGAAAAAATTGATTCTATTCTTATCCCTATATTAGGGGTGAGTAACTATACCGCTGAAGTTGATGTATCGATGGACTTCAGCGTGACAGAGCAAACCCAAAAACGTTTTAATCCTGATTTACCGGCGGTGCGTAGTGAAATGTTACTTGAACGTCAATCACTGGGTAATGGTAATCAAGGTATTCCTGGTGCCTTAACCAATCAACCACCACTTGACGCTGATATTCCAGAAGAAGCGGGCGCGGGTAATGCCGCAGCAAGACCCATAGGTCAGTCACAAAAAGAATCAACTCGAAACTATGAACTCGATACTACGATTAGTCACACCAAATCACAAACCGGTGTTATTCAACGCTTAAGTGTCTCAGTGGCGGTTGATTATATTAACAGCACGGGTGCCGATGGTATCCTTGTTAGAGAGCCGCGTAGCCAAGCTGAAATTGCCAATATTCGTCGGGTATTACAAGGTGGTGTTGGTTTTAATGTTAATCGTGGTGACAGCTTAGAAGTCGTTGCTATTCCATTTAATCGTCCTGAATTGGCGGCGATGGCTGATCTGCCAATCTGGGAAGAAGAATGGTTCTGGCGTGCAGTTCGTGTAGCCGCGAGCTTAATTGTGATTGTGGTATTAATCATGGTGATTATCCGACCTATGATTAAGCGCTTAATTAACAATGAACCAGAAGTAGAGAAAGACGATTTAGATTTAGGTATTAGCGCGATTGAAAATGATGAAGACATGCAATTGCTTACCGCTGATGCCGACGGTGATACTGACTTTGCGATGCGCAGTGGTCATTTACAATTACCGAATTTACACAAAGATGAAGATTTGCTGGAAGCGGTTCGCGCCCTCGTTGCCAACGAACCTGACTTAACTGCATTAGTGATTAAAGAGTGGATGATAGAAGATGCCTAATTCAAATAAACAAGTAGCAACGACCGAGAAGTTCGACGCGAGCACCTTAACTGGCATTGAACGTTCGGCGATATTAATGTTGAGTCTGAATGAGGGGGATGCGGCGACTATCTTTCGCCAATTAGAGCCAAAACAAGTACAGCGTTTGGGTATGGCGATGGCATCAATGAAAGATTTCTCACAAATTAAAGTTGCCGGTGTACACCGCGCATTCATTGATGACATTCAAAAATTCACTAATATTGGTGTCGGCAGCGAAGACTTCGTGCGTAACGCCTTAACAGCAGCACTGGGTGCAGATAAAGCCGGTAACTTGGTTGATCAAATTATCATGGGTAGTGGCGCTAAAGGTCTGGATTCACTGAAATGGATGGATGCACGTCAGGTAGCGAATATCATTCATAATGAGCATCCTCAGATCCAAACCATTGTATTGTCTTATTTAGAACCTGAGCAGTCCGCTGAAATTTTATCGCAATTCCAAGATAAAGTGCGGATCGACTTAATGATGCGTATTGCTAATCTAGAAGAAGTACAACCTGCTGCACTGCATGAGCTAAATGAGATCATGGAGAAACAGTTCGCAGGTCAATCTGGCGCTCAAGCCGCGAAGATGGGTGGCCTGAAAGCCGCTGCCAATATTATGAACTACCTCGATACCAACATCGAAGGTCAGTTAATGGATGCTATTCGTGAATCTGATGAAGAGATAAGTCAGCAGATCCAAGACCTTATGTTTGTATTCGAAAATCTTATTGATGTTGATGACCGTGGTATTCAAGCTCTACTGCGAGAAGTGGGTCAAGAGCAACTACAAAAAGCACTTAAAGGTGCTGACGATCAGCTTAAAGATAAGATCTTTAAGAACATGTCGAAACGTCAAGTTGAAATTTTGGAAGATGACTTGGAAGCGATGGGGCCTATCCGCGTTAGTGAAGTTGAATCGGCACAGAAAGAGATCCTGTCAATTGCGCGTCGCTTAGCCGACAGTGGTGACATCATGCTAGGCGGAGGCGGTGGTGATGACTTCTTATAAGCATATGCTCGTTGAAGGGCTCAATATATGACGGATAATTTAAAAACCAATATGCCTAATTTTGAAGGCGAAGATGGCCATCCCATCGAAGATTGGTATTTACCTGAATTTGAAAATACCCAAGCAGCAGAGCTTAATACCAATGCACTGGGTATGAAGCATGATTGGTATGAAGGTCCGCGTTGCCAGGAACAAGTTGAAGAAATTGAGCCTCAACCAATGACTGCTGAGGAGCTGGACGCTATACGACAAGCTGCTTATGAAGAAGGTTATGCCGAAGGTAAAGAGCAAGGTTATCAAGACGGTTTAGCCAAGGGGACGGCTGAAGGACTTAGCCAAGGTGAAGCACAAGGTCAAGAACAAGGCATGGCACAAGGCTTAGCTGATGGTCAACAGCAAATTGCTGATAAAGCCACGGCATGGGAACAACTACAAACGCAAATGCATAGTCCTTTAGCGGCAGTTAATAGCGAAGTAGAAAGTGAATTAATTCGTGTTGCAACAGGGTTAGCGGAAGAATTAATTAAAACGGAAGTTACCTTTAATCACGATATCTTATTGCAAACCTTAAAGCTGGCATTGGATGCGTTGCCTGTACTTGACCAAAAAATAACTATTACCCTGCATCCTGATGATTTAGCGGTGCTCAACGAATATTATTCCACCGAAGAATGTGTAAAGCGTGAGTGGGTATTAATTTCAGAGCCGATGATGAAACAAGGTGATTTGGTGATCAATAACGAAGTATCCTCGGTTGAACTGTTAATGGAACAGCGTATAAAACAGATGATGCGACAATTTCTCATTGCTAATAAACCGGGCTCATAATGGCGGCATTACTTTCGCGTTTACAGCAATTAAAGACAACGTCATTAGCCAATAAACCCACCGTCGCCGGTAAATTAACCCGGGTGGTTGGTTTAACTCTTGAAGCCGTCGGTTGCCGCGCGGCAATTGGCAGTTTGTGTTCTGTCGAAACCGATAATGGTTTGATGGATGCCGAGGTTGTCGGTTTTGATGGTGATAAATTATTCTTAATGCCCAGTGAACAGGTCACTGGTATTATCCCAGGCGCAAAAGTCACCCCCCTTAATGAAACCCAAGGTATTCCCGTTGGCATGGAATTGCTTGGACGGGTATTAGATGGTGTTGGTAAGCCGATTGATGGTAAAGGCGAGATCATTACCGGGCAAACCACCTCTTTTACTGCCAAACGTATTAATCCGCTGTCACGTAAACAAATATCAAAACCACTCGATGTCGGGGTCAAAGCCATTAACGCCATGTTAACCGTAGGCCAAGGCCAGCGCATGGGATTATTTGCGGGTTCTGGTGTGGGTAAGAGTGTGCTGTTAGGCATGATGACTCGCGGCTCAACGGCCGATGTTGTAGTCGTTGGTTTGATTGGTGAACGTGGTCGAGAAGTCAAAGAGTTTATTGAAGAAATCCTTGGCGAAGAAGGGCGTGCGCGCTCTGTGGTGGTAGCAGCCCCTGCCGATGCATCGCCCTTGATGCGTCTAAAAGGTTGTGAAACCTCGTTAGCATTGGCAGAATATTTCCGTGACCAAGGTCTGAATGTATTACTATTAATGGATTCATTAACACGTTTTGCTCAAGCCCAGCGTGAAATTGCCTTAGCTGTTGGAGAACCGCCTGCAACCAAAGGTTATCCACCTTCAGTTTTTGCCAAACTACCCCAGTTGGTGGAACGGGCGGGTAATGGTAATGACGAGCAAGGTTCGATTACTGCATTCTTTACGGTATTAACCGAAGGTGATGATTTACAAGACCCGATTGCCGATGCATCGCGAGCGATCCTCGATGGCCATATTGTATTATCACGTGACTTAACCGATGCGGGACATTATCCTGCGATTGATATTGAAAAATCCATTAGCCGTGTCATGCCTATGGTCACCAGTGATTTTCATCAAGCAGCGGCACGTGGCTTTAAGCAAGCTTACTCGTTATATCAACAAAATAAAGATTTGGTTGCGATTGGCGCTTACAGCCAAGGCGCTGATGCCAAAATCGATCGTGCTATTCGCTTAAAACCGGCGATGGACCAATTCTTACAGCAAGGTATGAAAGAAGTCATTCCATTTTCACAATGT
>NZ_JASJHF010000320.1:0-6534 GCF_033791185.1 Moritella sp.
AGTGAATGGTTTTGTTACCGTAATGTTATTTTAAAACTGTGATGAGACGATATAATGATGAGTTTTTCAGTGTTATTTGGCTCGAACAGCTGTGGTTAGAGGGATGTTTGATGGACGTTCGTTATGGACCTAGAGTAATTATTGGTGGGAGTTAGTTCGCTAGATTTCACGTCGAATTCTAATTTTTAATCAGTAATGTGGGATGCATGAATTTAACTGAACTAAAAAACATTGCGTTGAATGAATCAGCGGTTCGGGCGGAATACGACGCCCTGAGTTAGAAGTTAAAAATCATCATTTTTTCTTTTTCTTCTTCCGATTTCGATATACGTCGTAATATTCAGTGTAGGCAGCAACAGCCAATATAATAATTGCTAGCAGTAGTAATGCACTCATAAATACCTCCTAGATAAATTGAATTATAACTGGCTATAGTTGACCTGTCAGATTTTACGTAGCGAACCATTAGTAAAGTCTGAACGCTCCCATAGAATCCCCCAGTACGACTTAAAAGTAACAACTTAATACGTGTATTTACAGTTATCTCGCTGAGATTATTTTGCCCCACGTTAGGGAGGTTGAGTTCAGTATAAATTGACCTGAAATGCCTATTTCTCACATAAACAAGTATATGCCAAATTGCGAGTGAGTTGTATATGCTCATCTTATTTTGTCAAAGTTTGTCATACCGGTTAGTCACACTACGCACTCAGTTTGAGTGCATTTTTTATGGCTGAAATATAATTAGATTGAATTCAAGGTCAGCTTTTGTATAATGCCCGTCCGCCTCCTTTCACTTGAAAACGCGGATACAATTTGCATGGGTTCCCTCACCCCATGAATTTAACTAAAAAGGTTTATTATGCGTGAATTAACTGCAATGCAGACGCGTCAAGCGTTGATCTGTCTCTCTTGTTTTCATATTTTAGTGATCACAGCGAGCAACTATCTAGTCCAACTTCCAATTAATATATTTGGTTTCCACACAACGTGGGGAGCATTTACATTTCCGTTTATCTTTTTGGCAACCGATCTGACGATTCGCGTCTTTGGTGCTGGCATGGCGAAACGCATTATTGCGCAAGTGATGTTACCGGCATTATTGATCTCGTATGCGTTATCTGTGGTGTTCTTTGAAGGTAGCTATCAGGGTGTTACTGGTTTAAGCGAGTTTAATAGTTTTGTTGGCCGTATTGCGCTGGCAAGCTTTTTAGCTTACTTGTTCGGTCAAGCTCTTGATATTATTGTTTTTAACCGTTTAAGACAATTAAAAACCTGGTGGGTAGCACCGGTATCATCAACGGTATTTGGTAACTTAATCGATACCATTATCTTTTTCTTTGTGGCGTTCTACCAAAGCTCTGATCCATTTATGGCGGCTAACTGGGTTGAAATTGCAACGGTTGATTACGGTTTTAAACTATTGATTAGTTTAGCTATATTTTTACCACTTTACGGTGTGTTATTAAATAAATTGGCGGGTGCTATTACTTTTCAAGGCAATGGTAAAAGCAACCTCACGGCTGCAAAACTGAGTTAATACAACTTAGCTTGCGTGAGGGCGGAAGGCGTTAAACTTATTCACCTAGAGTGAAAGGTTTAGCGCCTTTTTTTATTTTATAACAGTAAATGTTTGAGCTGTTTAAGGTATAATCGCCGCGTTCAAGATTTTACGCATTTAATTTACACGAAATTGAGGTGCCGAATGGCAACAGCCGCAGGTTTATACGATGATATTCGTCCGTTTAATGATGACGAAATAGCAAGTGTTGTTGAACGCTTAGTTAACGATAACGAATTTATTACTGCGATCGCGCATTTTCAATTCCCACGCTTGATCAAGCATTTTAGTTGGGTGATATTCCCAATGATCCGTATGGTGTTACGCCGTAAATGTCGCAATATCACCAGTGTCAGTGAAATTCAGCACGAAGTGATCGCCTATATGGAAAAAATGATTGCGACGACCACCACCCAAGTTACTTTTAACGGTGTTAATAATTTGGATAATAATAAAAATTATTTATTCATTTCCAATCACCGTGATATTGCTATGGACCCTGCGTTTGTAAACTGGGCATTACATCATCATGGTCATGATACGTTGCGTATTGCTATTGGTGATAACTTATTGAAAAAACCATTTGTATCTGACTTGATGCGCTTAAATAAAAGCTTCATCGTAAAACGTTCAGCGAAGGGTGTACGTGAGATGATGGCGGCATTTAAATCGTTATCGGGTTATATTTCTCATTCAATAAAAGAAGAACAGCAATCAATTTGGATAGCGCAAAAAGAAGGTCGTGCTAAAGACGGTAACGATCAGACTGACCCGGCTATTTTAAAAATGATGTACATGAATGGTAAAGGCCAGAAAATTAGCTTTCCAGAGTACATGAAATCATTGAATATCGTGCCAGTGACTATTTCTTATGAATACGATCCCAACGATGCCGCGAAAGCCAATGAGTTGTCACAGTTAGCGACATCAGGTGAGTATAACAAGGCTGAATTTGAAGATATCGATAGCATAGTGCAAGGTATTGTTGGCTTTAAAGGTCACGTCAATGTCACCTTTGGTGAGGTTATCGTGGATGATATTGCCGATGCCAATGAATTAGCACTGCGTATTGATCAAGTCATCGATAATAATTACCATCTGCATAGCACTAATTTATTAGCCGCTGAGCAATTACATGCAACTGCTGAATATAAGCAAGCAGCGAGTTCAGTAACGTCAGATCAACGCGCTAAATTTACTGCCCATTTGCAAAGTATACCGACCGAGTTACATGCCACTGTGCTGGCTGGTTATGCGAAATCAGTAGAGAAGCAGTTAACAGCGGTGAATTAATATCAGTTGTTAGATGTGCTCTTAAGCCCAGTATTGCTGGGCTTTTTATTGCCTTAAATTCAAGATTAAAAATTATTTCAAGTTTTTTGTCGGAAAGTCTTGCTTATCTAAATGAGAATGATTATTATTACCTTGTTCTTCAGGGAGTCACATGCTTTCGGTAGGACAAGACATTGCTCACATTGCTTCCGGGTTAACTTTAATCCATTACTCCTTGCAGGGTAAACCGAATTTTTCGGGCCGGTAGATCAATCTTCTTATCCCTCGATTATAGAGAAGTTTGATTGATACCGGCTTTTTATTTTCTGCAGAAATTCCTTTTTTATTAACATAAATCAAACATTTCCATACCACTCTAGTGTATTATTTTTAATCATCATGACTTCTTTTTACACATAACTTTCCCTGAGTTAAGATTCTTTTCCACATATCCTAAAAATATTAGAATAATTTAGATCTTACATTAAAAATATTTAAGTTGTTGTTATTAAGCGACTTTAAATTTTTATCATCAAGATACACACAGATCAACTGTTTTTTTGATCGTCATTGTTAACAGAGTTATCCACAGTTAGATCAAGATCTATGATCTAGTGGTTAAGATCTGATCGCGAGATATATTTTTATCATCAACATAGCGTGAATTCGCGGCTTGTGGCATGCTTAGTCTATTCATCATCAATTTCATTGAGTTTAATTTTTATGTCTACGATCCCTAGCAATCCCCTTGTGCTTGTCGATGGCTCTTCGTATCTGTTTCGTGCTTATCATTCACCTCCGCATTTAACCAATGCTGAAGGTATGGCAACGGGCGCTGTGTATGGTGTCGTTAACATGTTGAAGAGCTTATTAACCCAGTTTGGACCCAGCCATATCGCGGTTATCTTTGATGCCAAAGGTCCGACATTCCGTAATGAAATGTATCCAGAATATAAAGCCCATCGTCCGCCAATGCCGGATGATCTACGTTGTCAGATCGAACCTGTGCATAACATTGTTAAAGCACTTGGTTTACCCCTGATCTGTATTCCTGGTGTCGAAGCGGATGATGTGATCGGCACGATCGCTAAGCAAGCGAGTGCGGAAGGTCGCGCGGTCTTGATCAGTACCGGTGATAAAGATATGGCACAGTTAGTTGACGAACATGTCACGCTGATCAACACCATGACTGATACGGTATTGGATCCACAAGGCGTTAAAGACAAATTTGGGGTACCGCCGGAGTTGATCATTGATCTGCTCGGACTCATGGGCGATGCCGCAGATAATATTCCGGGTGTTCCGGGGGTCGGTGAGAAGACTGCGTTAGGTTTGTTGCAGGGATTGGGCAGTATTAAAGATATCTACAATAACTTAGATGCGATTGCAGCTT
Source organism: Moritella sp. (assembly GCF_033791185.1). Classification (GTDB taxonomy): domain Bacteria; phylum Pseudomonadota; class Gammaproteobacteria; order Enterobacterales; family Moritellaceae; genus Moritella. The sequence continues at coordinate 4,227 of NZ_JASJHF010000320.1, forward strand.
TAGGTTTCCGTGGTTCGAAAACGCTAGCGAAAAAGATGATCGAGCATAAAGATAATGCTGAAATTTCGCATGCATTAGCAACGATCAAACTCGATGTGGAAACAGGTGTAACACTTGATGATCTCGCGATCGCAGATACAGATGTGGATGCATTAGCTGAGTTGTATCAACAGATGGGCTTTAAGCGTTGGCTAGCGGCGTTAGTTGGCGGCGCAGATGCAACCAAGCATGTTTATGCAGGTAAAGTAGCAAAATCAAAATCAACGACAAGTGATGCTGATAGTGAGGATGTCGTCACTCCTTCTACTATTGATCGCAGTAACTATGAAACCATTTTAACGCAAGCTGATTTTGATCGCTGGTTAGAAAAATTACAACAAGCGGATCTGTTTGCCCTCGATACTGAAACCACTAGCCTTAATTACATGCAGGCTGAATTAGTTGGTCTGTCATTTGCGGTTGCAGAAGGCGAAGCGGCTTATTTACCGGTTGCCCATGATTACTTAGATGCACCAGAACAATTAGATCGTGACCATGTATTAGCGTCATTAAAAACATTGCTAGAAGATAGCAATGCTAAAAAAGTCGGTCAAAATTTAAAATACGATACCTCAGTGTTAGCCAACTACGGCATTAAGTTAGCCGGTATTGCGTATGACACCATGATCGAATCATATGTGTATAACAGCATTGCTACGCGTCATAATATGGACAGCTTAGCGGATAAATATTTAGGTCATCAAACCATTAGCTTTGAAGAGATCGCCGGTAAAGGCAAAAAACAATTGACCTTTAACCAGATCGAGATCGAGCAAGCATCTCCGTATGCAGCCGAAGATGCCGACGTGACGTTACGCTTGCACAATGTGCTGTGGCCAAAACTTGAAGCAGAACCATCACTGGTGGCATTATTTAACGAGGTTGAATTACCGTTAGTTAGTATTCTGTCTACGGTGGAACGCGAAGGTGTGTTGATTGATAAATCAAAACTCGATGCGCAAAGTGTTGAGCTTGGCACGCGTATGCTGGAGTTAGAAGCCAAAGCCCACGAAATTGCCGAACAACCATTTAACCTAAGCTCGCCAAAACAACTGCAAGAAATTCTGTTTGTGAAAATGGAATTACCGGTGATTAAGAAAACCCCAAAAGGTGCGCCGTCGACAGCAGAAGAAGTACTGCAAGAGCTGGCTCTTAATTATCCGTTACCAAAATTGATCTTAGAGTACCGTAGTTTAAGTAAACTAAAATCAACCTATACAGATAAGCTACCAACCTTGATTGAAGAAAAAACTGGCCGTGTGCATACGTCTTATCATCAAGCCGTTACTGCGACGGGTCGTTTATCATCAAGCGATCCAAATCTACAAAATATTCCAGTGCGTGCGGGGGAAGGTCGACGTATCCGTCAGGCGTTTATTCCGGCAGCGGGTTATAAATATGTCGCTGTGGATTACAGCCAAATTGAATTGCGTATCATGGCACACTTATCACAAGATAAAGGCTTGTTAACGGCGTTCTCGGAAGGTAAAGATATTCACCGTGCAACGGCTGCTGAAGTATTCTCTGTTGAACTTGATGAAGTGACGAGCGATCAACGTCGTAGTGCGAAAGCGATTAACTTCGGCCTTATCTATGGTATGAGCGCATTCGGCTTAGGTCGTCAGCTAAACATCCCACAGAAAGAAGCAAAGCAATACATGGCGCGCTACTTTGAACGTTATCCTGGTGTATTAACCTATATGGATGAAACGCGTAAAGTGGCTAAAGATAAGGGTTATGTTGAAACTTTATCAGGTCGTCGTCTGTATTTACCTGAAATCAATGCGCGTAATAAAATGCGTCAAATGGCGGCTGAACGCGCTGCGATCAATGCCCCAATGCAAGGTACAGCATCCGATATCATTAAGAAGGCGATGATTAATGTGGCGGGTTGGATTGAGACGGTAGAAGCTGATTCAATTCGTATGCTGATGCAGGTTCACGATGAATTAGTCTTCGAAATCAAAGAACAGCATGTTGAAGCTTATGTCGTTAAAATTAAAGAATTGATGGCGGCGGCAATGTCGCTAGATGTACCACTACTGGCAGAAGCTGGTGTTGGTGATAACTGGGATGAAGCGCATTAATCTTTAATTAGTGCTAATCGCTTAAAATTATAATATTAAGAATAGAAAGTAAAACCAGTCTCAGGGCTGGTTTTGTTGTTTTTATACATAAAATAATGCTGTGAGTGCGCTTTGTCACAAAAAATGTAACTAAATAACGTATTTTACTTTCGTGTCAAATAAGTTTGCAGTATATTAAGGGG
>NZ_JASJHF010000321.1:0-32363 GCF_033791185.1 Moritella sp.
TGGTTAGCGGGTGGTTTATTAATTGGTACTTGGCTTAACTGGTTGATCTGTGCAAAACGTTTACGTACGTACAGCATAGTAACCAAATCAATTACTTTACCAGAATTCTTATCTCGTCGTTTTAAAGACGACTCAAAAGCAATTCAAATTTGTTCCGCATTCTTTATCTTGATGTTCTTCTTGTTCTATACCAGTTCAGGTTTAGTGGCTGGCGGTAAGTTATTTGAAACCGTATTTGGTCTAGATTACCAGCTAGCAGTAGTGCTCGGCACCGTATGTGTGGTCTCTTATACGTTATTCGGTGGTTTCTTAGCTGTGTCTTGGACTGATTTAGTCCAAGGTCTGTTAATGTCAGCGGCATTATTAATTGTGCCACTCAGCGCGATGAACGGCAGTTTCAGTGACCTAGGTGCTGCAATGGCAGAAATCAATCCTGAACTACTGACAATATGGCAAAACAGCAAAGGTGAAGAGCTTAGTGCCATAGCCATCATTTCATTAGCGGCTTGGGGGCTAGGTTATTTTGGCCAACCACATATTCTGGCACGTTTCAAAGCAACTCGTAGTAATAAAGACCTAGTGAAAGCACGTCGCATTGCCGTGGTTTGGACTTCATTATCGATGTTTGGTGCTATGCTAGTCGGTCTCGTAGGTCTGGTTTACACGAATACTAACAACATTACTATCGCTGACGCTGAAACTATTTTCATGTTATTAGTGAATAGCCTATTCCATCCTGTTATTGCTGGTATCTTACTTGCAGCAATCTTAGCGGCAATTATGAGTACAGCGGATTCACAGCTACTCGTATCATCATCAGCACTGGCTGAAGATTTCTACAAGCAACTAATTCGTCCACAAGCAAGCAGCGAAGAACTTGTTACTGTTGGTCGTTTTGGTGTGGTGGGCCTGTCTATCGTGGCATTGCTACTGGCACTTAATCCAGACAGTTCGGTGCTTGGCTTAGTATCTTATGCATGGGCTGGTTTTGGTGCTGCATTTGGTCCTGCACTTATCATTTCGTTATATTGGCGTGGTATGACTCGCAATGGTGCACTTGCGGGTATTATCATTGGTGCGGTTACTGTCGTGGTTTGGAAACAATTGAGCGGTGGTATCTTCGAACTGTATGAAATCGTACCGGGTATCATCTTTGCTTCTCTGGCGATTATTATTATCTCGCTAATGGGTAAAGAAGACGATTACAGTATTCAAGAAGACTACGACGAATATGAGTCTGCTTTAGATACAATGGCGTAATAGCCACCAGCGATAAAACGCTAAAGGTAAACTATTACCCATAAAAATGCCGCGCTATAATTAGTGCGGCATTTTATTTTCGACTCTAGCATAATGCTATTGATCCACTAACAAATAACTACTTCACCCGTTCAAGTAGACTAAAATGGTAATCATGTGGGTTTTTATCATCAGCCGCATAATATTCATTTTCAATTTCTTGCCAATTGTATTGTTCATAATCAGGGAACCAAGTATCCCCTTCAGTCGTTAACTCAATATGCGTCAAATACAAACGATCTGCAGCCGCTAAGCACTGATTATAAATAGTAGCGCCACCAATGATCATTAACTCTTCAACATCGCCAGCTGCAACAACAGCATCATCAAGAGTTGCCACAACCGTGACCCCCTCAGGCTTATAATCAGACTTTCGGCTTAATACGATGTTTAATCGACCTGGTAATGGGCGCCCAATTGACTCAAAGGTATTACGCCCCATCACGATAGGTTTACCTAATGTTGCACGCTTAAATAATTGTAACTCTGCAGGTAAGTGCCATGGCATTTTGTTATTTAAACCAATCACTCGGTTATTTGCCAGCGCGGCAATCATGGAAATAATCACAACAACTCCTTAATCAAACAATAGGTTTGTTACGGTACACCAGCACAGGCGCAATCGCTAGACCAAAGCTTAAGCCAATCAAAATAAAAATAGTTAACAAACCATTTTCAACCACTTGTTGTTGCAATTGCAGGCTATAACCTTGGTGGTGCAGCGTCATCAAGCCAGTCATCGTTTTATAAGCATAAACACCGGGGATCATTGGAATCACAGCGGCAACGGTAACAACAGGGCGGGGAATTAGAACGCGACGAGACCAAGGCACAGTCGCTAAACCTAATAGTGTTGCAGCAATAAAGGTTGACCATTCAATCGGCACATTAAAGTGTAGCAATAACGAACGCAAGGCATGCGTGCTGCCTGCAAATACAACGCAAGCTAATAAGGCCTGTCGTGGGACATTAAATAACAAAGCAAAGCCCAATGCAGCAATACCAGCAAACGCCGCATCATCGAGCAGCATGAATAACAACTCACTCATAACCAGCCTCCTAGTTGGGCTAACTGTACCGCTAAGACAATACCTAATGTTGAAGCTAGAGTAAGTAGTGTGGCAGTCATCCACCTTGCCATACCAATGGTGACATGGCCTTTCACCATATCTGATACCGCATTAATTAATGGAAAACCAGGGACAAGCTGTAATACGCTGGTGATCATAATTAACTCAGGGTCGTTACCCCAACCAAGACCACTAGCAAAACTGCCAATGAAGGTGGCAGTAAATGCGGTAATGAAAAACACCGTGACTAAATTATGATGTAACTGGGTAAGCCACTGACGAATACGCATGGCAATAAAGCTCGTCACCCAAGTACAGATAAAGATAATACTGTCGCCACCAAATAAATGGCTAAAACAAGCACACGATAACGCCACAAAGCACGCGACTATGACTGAATTGTATTTCGGTACATCTAAGTTATCTAAGCGCAGCTTTACTTGCTCAACATCATAAATCTTCTTTTCAGCAAGAATGCAAACACGCTGCACTTCACATACTATCCCCATATCAATACCATGAGCCTTCATGGTACGGGTTGTAGTAACACAATGATCGTTAAATCGAGAAGTGAGAATGATGGCTTTGGAGGTCAGTGCAATTTCAACACTGTCTAGACCAAACGCCATTCCAAGACGTTCAGTGGTCTGTTCTATGATTCGACTTTCAGCGTTATAGGCCTGCAATAATTGTCCAGCACGGGCGATCACACGCGTTATTGAAGCTTGGTGTTCATGACTAATAACAACTTTATGATTAACCCTGTGTTCATTACATCCATTATTCATGATTATATCCATTATTCATGACTACATCTTACTACCTAACACTTATTGAATAGTTTATTGTAGCCGTAAATAGTATAAAAACCTATTCAATATAAGATGCAAATTAAAATAGAAGTAAGTAATAAATTCATCTGCTTTATTTAGTTACTGAGCAATAATTCATTTAAATAGTCCTGAATCCCATTATTCTCTCGTGATATGCCAATATATCCCCGCTTGTGCTTCACGACCCTTGCATACCCAAAGTCCGACGGCGCACACTAACTCATCGCCATAATAAACCAATGGAATGCGATCTCGTAACCAAGGCGCTATTTGGTACTCTTGATATAACTTTTTAATACTGCGAGAACCACTGCGGCCGATGGGATGACACTTCCCCTCCCCCCGAAAACGAATTGTCACCACCTCATGTGCAAGAGGTGCTTTCACACATGGAAGACTGGTATTATCAATAAATAACGGCACATTATCAGCACAATTATTACCTTGTAATTGCAATAAACCTATATTGTCCGGCAATCTAATCGTTTGTTTTTGAGCATGCTCAAGCGTTATGACAACGTCTTTTAATTCTGCGTACTTCTGCTGGTTGTAAAGCACACCTTGATAACGACGGAATTCACCGGCTTGCCAACTGAGTTGTGGATTCGCATCATCCGCCGCATTAACGACTTCCAGCCATAATTTATCTAAATGATGACGACTCGGCATGGGTAATTGTTGTTTAGCCAACCAAAAGCGAATGACATTATTGCGACGTATTTTCGATAATTGCTGTAATGCAACAATCTTCAAGCCAGCTAAATTATGCTCACAAAGAGTCAAATCCATCTGCGCAATTTCATCTGCTAATTCTTGTTGCTCTGCACATAACTCAGCACTACGATGAACCGCATTGGCAATATTCGGCCAACGTTGTTTTAAACTGGGAATGATTTCATGGCGCAAGTAGTTACGATCATAGCTCTGGTCATTATTACTTTCGTCCTCTACCCAAGTTAGCTGCGCCTGCGTAGCATAATCCAGCAATGCTTGCTGTGGCAAAGTCAGTAAGGGGCGGACGATTTGAGAATTAGATTGTAATGTAAAAGGCATTTTTGCAGCCATGGCTGATAACCCTTTAACACCAGCCCCCCGTTTTAATTGCAGCAGGAAGGTTTCAAGTTGATCATCTAAGTGTTGCCCTAGTAACAGGAGTGATTCAGCAGTTAAGTGTTTTGCTATTGCCTGATAACGGGCTGTGCGAGCTTTAGCTTCTAAGCTTTCTCTATTACTCACATTAAGTACCACCTTCTCTGCAACAAAGTGAATACCTAACGCCTTAGCGGTTTGCTGACAATGCGCGAGCCAATCATCGGCATTGTCACTTAAACCATGATGGACATGCACAGCAAGGTAGTTGTGTTGCGGATACAGCAGCTTATAACGTGCCATGAGGTGTAATAACACATGAGAATCAAGGCCGCCGCTGTAAGCAAGTACTAGCTGCATAGGTTTTATCGTTAACGATTGTAACGCGTGCTGGAATGTTGAGAAAAGATTAACGTTTGTAACCACAGTTATCATCACCATAAGAATAGACGAACACAGTATATACCGAAAAGTTGTGGATATAAAAAAACCGCGAATAAAGCTATCAGCGGTTTAATTACATTCGTCTATATCTATACCCTATATGGCTATAGGAACTTACATGCCAAATGACATTAAGCGTTCATAACGTTGATCGAGTAAAGTTTCATGATCAAGTGGTGACAACTCAGCCAGATCCGCTTTAATACGTTCTTTCAAGTTCGCAGCCATTAGCGGTACGTCGCGATGTGCACCACCCAATGGCTCAGCAATAACCGTATTAATTAAATCTAAACTCTTAAGTCGCTCAGCGGTAATCCCCATCGCTTCTGCAGCCAATGGCGCTTTATCTGCAGACTTCCATAAGATTGATGCACAACCTTCTGGAGAGATCACCGAATAAGTGCTGTATTGCAGCATGTTCACACGATCACCAACACCAATGGCTAATGCACCACCAGAACCGCCCTCGCCAATTACAGTGCAAATAACTGGTACTGTTAGTTCAGCCATTTCCTTTAAATTACGTGCAATTGCTTCACTTTGACCACGTTCTTCAGCACCAACCCCTGGATAGGCACCTGGAGTATCGATGAACGTAATGATAGGCATGTTAAATCTTTCAGCCATTTTCATTAAACGCAATGCTTTACGGTAACCTTCTGGACGCGGCATACCAAAGTTGCGCTTTAATTTTTCGGTGGTATCGCGGCCTTTTTGCTGACCAATAATCATCACTGGCATACCATCTAAACGCGCAGTACCGCCAACAATGGCTTTATCATCTGCATACGCACGATCACCAGCAAGTTCATCGAAATCGGTAAACACATGTTCAATATAATCAAGTGTATAAGGACGTTGTGGATGACGGGCCATTTTAGCCACATCCCAAGGTTTCATATCATTGAATATTTTCTTGGTTAGTTCTGCGTTCTTTTTTTCTAAGCGCGAGATCTCATCTTGTAAATCAACATCATCAGAGTTGTTTGTTACAAGTTTTAATTCGTCGATTTGAGCCTGTAATTCTGCAATCGGCTGTTCAAAATCTAAAAAATTTACGGCCATGAGGCACTGCTTCCTTATCTAATATTATTGCTAATAGCTAATGACGACAGTTTATTCGCGTCAGCACTAATCAAATTCAAGATCAACATTTCCCGACCCTAACATCAGCTCTAATCCATATAAGAGCTCATCGGAGGGTGATACTCGCCATTCAACACCTAAGGTCAATTTAGCCTTAGCGTCAGCGCGTTGATAGTAGATGTTTATGGGACAAGTACCCGCACGGTAAGGTTCAAGTGTCTCCATAAACTTACCCATAAACGTATCATTTATTTTGTCTGCATTTAACTGCAGAGTGAGGCCTCGCGCATAGCGTTCACGCGCAGCTTCAATATCCATAACTTCTCTAGCGGTCATTTTATACCCGCCATTGAAATCGTCAAAGCTGACCTCTCCAGTAATCACTAAAATGCGATCTTTAGCGATATATTCCTCATAACGTTCAAACGCTTCTGAGAAGAACATCACACTTAAGCGGCCACTCTTATCGTCAATTTCTAAGATCCCCATACGGGTACCTTTTTTCGTTACTTTGACTTGCGCAGAAATAACTAAACCTACAGCAGTAACAACTTTACCACGTTCAGTTGGTTTTACATCTTTCAAGCGGTTACTCGAATAACGCTTCACTTCTTTAATATACTGGTTAATTGGATGACCAGTAAGATAAAGACCCAGCGTTTCACGCTCCCCTTCAAGCCAAACTTTATCAGGCCATTCAGGTACATCAGCAAATTTACTTTCTACTTCTTCTGGCTCTGTGGTTAAAATACCAAACAGATCAGTTTGACCATAAGATTCGGCCATCGCATGTTGTGCAGCAGCTTTCATCGCTTCAGGTAATGTAGCATGCAAGGCTGCACGATGTGGGCCTAATTTATCTAATGCGCCAGCATAAATCAGCTTTTCCATGATACGTTTATTGATTTTTTTCAAATCTACACGATTACAGAAATCAAATAGATCAGAGAATTCACCACCACTTTCACGAGCAGCAATAATCGCGTCAATAGGCCCTTCACCAACACCTTTAATCGCACCAATACCATAAATAATAGTATGGTCTTCATCAACGTTAAACTTAAATAAACCTTTGTTCACATCCGGCGGTAATATCGTCAGCCCCATGCGTTCAACTTCATCAACAAGGGTAACGACTTTCTCGGTATTATCCATATCAGCTGACATTACAGCTGCCATGAAGTAAGAAGGGTAATGAGTCTTCATCCACAGCGTTTGATACGATACGAGTGCGTATGCAGCGGAGTGAGATTTATTGAACCCGTAACCAGCAAATTTTTCTACCAGATCGAAAATCTTCATCGACAGCTCGCCGTCGACACCGTTATTTATAGCACCTTCTTTAAAGGTACCACGCTGTTTTTCCATCTCTTCTGGTTTTTTCTTACCCATAGCACGACGTAACATGTCGGCACCACCAAGGGTATAACCAGATAAGACCTGGGCAATCTGCATGACTTGTTCTTGATACAAGATAATGCCGTAAGTCGGATCGAGAATTTCTTTCAACGATTCATGTTGATATTGGGCATCAGGATAAGATACTTCTTCTCGGCCATGTTTACGGTCAATAAAGTTATCTACCATGCCTGATTGCAATGGACCAGGTCGGAACAAGGCTACCAGTGCAATCATATCTTCAAAGCTATCGGGCTTGAGGCGTCGGATCAAATCTTTCATACCACGGGATTCTAACTGGAATACCGCGGTCGTTTCTGAGCGCTGCAATAAGTCAAAACACTTTTGATCGGTAATATCAATCGACTCAATGCGGATCGCTTCTTTGCCTTGTTTAAGCAAATGCGGGTTCGCCATATCCAGCGCCCACTGAATAATGGTTAAGGTTCGTAATCCCAAGAAATCGAATTTAACCAGTCCCGCTTCTTCTACGTCGTTCTTATCAAACTGGGTAACTGGGTTATGACCTTCATCATCACAGTACAAAGGTGCAAAGTCAGTGATCACCGTCGGTGAGATAACCACACCACCGGCATGCTTACCGGCGTTACGTATGACACCTTCAAGAATGCGTGCCATATCAACCAGCGCACGTACTTCTTCATCACCTCGATACATTTCGTCTAAGCGTGGTTCAATTTCCCATGCTTTGGTTAAGTTCATCCCCGGATCGCCCGGAATAAGCTTAGAAATTCGATCAACAAAACCAAACGGATGACCAAGCACACGTCCTACATCGCGAATTACCGCTTTTGCCGCCATGGTACCAAAAGTAATGATCTGACTTACCGCATCACGACCATACAATTCAGCAACGTGATCGATTACTTCATCACGACGGTCCATACAGAAATCGACATCGAAATCGGGCATGGAGACACGCTCTGGATTCAAGAAACGCTCGAACAGTAATTCATATTCAATCGGATCAAGATCGGTAATTTTAAGCGCGTAAGCCACTAATGAACCAGCGCCGGACCCGCGACCAGGGCCAACAGGAATATTGTTGTCTTTACTCCACTGAATGAACTCCATTACGATCAAGAAGTAACCCGGGAAGCCCATGTTGTTAATTACTTTAAGTTCGATGTCTAAACGTTCTTCATAACCCGGGCGCTGGCGTTCACGCTCAGCAGGATCTGGAAACAGAAAGTCTAAACGTTCAACCAAGCCATCTTCAGATACTTTAACTAAAAAATCTTCGGTAGAAAGCTCACCGGTTGGGAAGTTAGGTAAGAAGTATTCACCTAAGCGCACTGTCGCATTACAACGTTTAGCAATTTCAACAGAGTTCGCCAATGCTTCGGGAATATCAGCAAATAACTCACACATTTCATCTTCGCTGCGTAAGTATTGTTCTTTACTGTACAACCTAGGACGACGTTTATCTTCTAACGTATAGCCATCATGGATCGATACCCGGACCTCATGGGCATCAAATTCGTCTTCATTCAAGAACACCACGTCATTGGTCGCAACGACAGGGAGTTGATGCTGACTGGCAAACTCAACGGCCATGTGTAAATAAGCTTCTTCGTCCTGACGTCCAGTTCGGATAAGTTCAAGATAATAACTATCAGAAAAATAGGTTTGGTAAAATTGTAAACACTTCTGTGCAAGGTCACTATTACCTTTTAATAAGGCTTTACCTATATCACCATTACGGCCACCTGATAACAAGATAACACCTTCGGCATGCTCTGCTAGCCAGGCTTTATCTATGATCGCACGACCATCAACATGACCACGGCTATACGCTTTAGAGATCAACACCGTGATGTTGTTATAACCTTTATTATCTTTAGCCAGAGCTGTGATCTTAAATTGCTCTTCAGGATACTCTTCACTTTGTACCCAAAAATCAGCGCCAATAATAGGCTTAACACCAGCGCGTTCCATCGCACCATAAAACTTAACCAATGCACACATATTAGTTTGATCGGTTAACGCGACCGCCGGCATATTGAGTTCTTGTAAGCGAGGAGCAAGACGTTTAATACGTACTAAGCTGTCCACCATCGAGAATTCAGAGTGTAAATGCAGGTGAATAAAACGAGGTTCTGCCATAAGTAAGACTTTCTGCTAATTAATAGATAAAAATAAAACGAGAAACAATAACGCTAACGTGGCACTCGGCCAGCTTAGCTTATTTTAATAGACCCAGCGCGCGTTGCACAGGTTTAAAACTTTTACGGTATTCTTCTGTTGGCCCCAGTTCTGCCAACTTTTCCATATGCGCCTTGGTTGGATAGCCCTTATGCTGAGCAAAACCATAAGCAGGGTGACGTTTATCCAATTCTTCCATTTCAGCATCACGCACTACTTTTGCTAAAATTGACGCAGCACTTATCTCGGCTACGCGTAAGTCCCCTTTAACAATGGCTTCTGCAGCCATTGGTAATGCAGGGCAACGGTTACCATCAATAAAAACGTGCTCTGGTTGTATTGATAAGCCCGCAATTGCGCGTTGCATAGCAACCATCGTCGCTTGTAAGATATTCAGTTCATCAATCTCACTTGGGCTACAACGGCCAATACTCCACGCCAGTGCTTTTTGTTTAATTTCAGGGAACAGTAATTGGCGTTTTTTCTCACTCAATTTTTTTGAGTCTGTTAAGCCAATAATGGGATTGTTTGGATCTAATATCACTGCTGCGGTAACCACATCACCCACTAATGGACCACGGCCGACTTCATCAACACCAGCAACAAGCTTCCCTTCTGGGTAAATTATTTCATCATACATTTTTAGTTACCTGCTCTATTGCTGGAATATTATCTTCATTAATTAATTCAAGTACCGCGTCCGCAGCTTTCTTATCCGCATTACAACGGATTTGTTGATGCAACTCGGTAAAGAGAGCCATCAATTCAGCATTGTCTGTTTCTAACAACTTTGCCATTTCATCAGCCAATATCTCCGGCTGGCAGTCATCTTGCAAACGTTCAGCGACAATTTCTTTTTTCGCTAATAAATTTGGTAATGATACAAATGGCGCCTTCATCAAACGTAGCATGATCTTATAGGTTAGCGGTTTAACGCGATAACCAACCACCATCGCTCGTTTCATTAACATGGTCTCAAGTGCTGCTGTACCTGATGCTAATAGTACCGCATCTGCAACCGCCATGGCTTCACGCGCATGGCCATCCAAAATAATCACATCAAGTTCTGGAGCCACTTCTTGTTTAATCGCTAAGAACTGCGCTTTACGCTCTTCATTAACCATAGGTACAACGAACTGTAAATCACTAAAGCGCTGCTTTAATAATAGCGCGGTTTCTAAAAAGCTGGCTGACAACAACCCCACTTCACCAGCACGACTGCCCGGTAGAATAGCCACATAACGTTGTTTAGGATCGAGTTTTAACTGTGCAATGGCCGCTTGTTTATCCGCGCCTGCCAATGGGATAGAATCAGCCATGGTATGACCAATAAAACGACAAGGCACATCATATTCATCATAAAAAGCTTTTTCAAACGGCAGAAAGGCCAACACCATATCCACCGCTTTTTTAATTTTAAATACGCGTTTTTGACGCCATGCCCAAACTGAAGGACTGACGTAGTGCACAGTTTTTATGCCATCGCTTTTTAACTTTAATTCAATTGGAATATTAAAATCAGGTGCATCAACACCGATGAAGATATCTGGCGGATTTTGTTTAAAATGGGCAAGTACTTCCCGCTTTACTTTAAATAGTCTTGGTAACCGACCTAGTACTTCCACTAGACCAAATACAGATAGCTCTTCCATTTCAAACAGTGTATTAAAACCAAGCGCTTGCATACGAGGTCCGGCAATACCTTCGAAAATGGCATCTGGGTGACGGGATTTAATTTCTTTGATCAGGGCGGCAGCTAAAATATCGCCGGAGACTTCCCCAGCGATAATACCAATACGTAATGGTTTCGTTGTCATTGTAAGCTATCTATAAAGAATACGATTAACGAATAATACCACGTTCATTGGTTTTTAAAAATTCTGTAAACAAAGCAACGCTTGGTTGTTCATTCGCACTTTCTTCTAACGCCACTAATGCTTCAGCTACTGTATTACCTTGACGAAACACGATACGGTAAGCACGCTTAACCGCTTTAATAGCATCAGCATCAAATCCACGGCGCTTAAGGCCTTCAGAATTGATCCCAAACGGCTTAGCATGATGACCCGATGCCATAACATACGGTGGAATATCTTTAATGATAACAGAACCACCGGCAACGAAGGCATGAGAACCCACTTTACCAAACTGATGTATTGCTGCGTGACCACCAAAGATCACGAAATCACCAATATGTACATGACCCGCTAATGTCGCGTTGTTAGCAAAAATACAGTTATCACCGATGATCACATCATGCGCAACATGCGCGTTCACCATAAATAGACTGTTGCTACCAATTTTGGTTAAACCTTGGTCTTGTACTGTACCACGGTGGATCGTAACGCCTTCACGAAAGACATTATTATCACCAATTTCAAGACGGGTATTTTCACCTGCGTACTTTAGATCTTGGCATTCTTCACCAATTGAGCCAAATTGGAAAAAGCGATTACCTTTACCAATCTTACACGGACCATTGATGACCACATGAGAAGCGATCACACAGTCATCACCAATCTCAACATTCTCACCAATAGTAGTCCAAGGACCAATTTTTACATTATTACCAATTCTTGCGCTTTCATGCACAATAGCTGTTTCATGAATCACTATTTATTCTCTCGTCTTGCGCACATGATCTCAGCTTCACAAACTACGTCACCATCGACTTTTGCGATTGCAACAAAGCGGCCAATTCCACGGCGTTCTTTAATTAATTCAACATGCAGGTGTAATACATCACCAGGTACTACAGGCTTACGGAAACGCGCTTTGTCAATACCAGCGAAATAATACAATTCATTATCGCCAGGACCGCCTGATGATTTATAACCTAACAAACCTGATGCTTGCGCTAATGCTTCTAGAATTAACACACCAGGGAAAATAGGCTGCTTTGGAAAATGACCTGTAAACTGAGGTTCATTTACCGACACATTTTTAACTGCATGTAACGATGCACCCGCTACGTAATCTAATACTCGGTCAACAAGCAAAAATGGATATCTATGTGGTAATAATTCCATGATTTCTTGTATTTCAATTCGGTTTAGTTGTTCACTCAAAATTTATATTCCTGTAGCAACGAAAGCTTTATATCGCTTAGGTTTAGCTTAATTTTTCTAGTTTAGATAAGCGTTTATGCATATCATCAATTTTCATTACACGGGCTGTTTGACGACGCCATTCACGATTAGTTTGTGCCGGGATACCTGATGAATAAAGACCCGCTTTATCAATCGGGCGCATTACCATCGACATACCAGTGATATTAACGTTATCGGTTATTTCCATATGACCATTGATAACACTACCACCGCCAATCATGCATTGTTTACCTAATTTTAAGCTTCCTGCTAACAGAGTTCCGCCAGAGATAGCGGTGTTTTCACCTATTTCTACATTATGGCCGACTTGGCATTGATTATCTAAAATCACGCCGTCGCTAATAATAGTATTATCTAGTGCGCCGCGATCAATTGTGGTGCACGCACCAATCTCAACCCGATCACCAATGATAACACGACCAAGTTGCGGGATCTTGATCCAGCGGCCACCGTCATTGGCATAACCAAAACCATCAGCACCTATCACAGTACCACTTTGAACCAGGCAGTCTGAACCGATGGTGATATCATGATAAATAGTAACATTTGCCCACAACTTAGTGCTCTGACCAATTGTGGTATTCTTACCGATAAAACAACCTGCGCCAATGACTACATTGTCGGCTAATGATACCCCCGTTTCGATAACGGCATTAGCACCAATAGCAACATTGTCACCCAGTATTACGTCATCAGCAATCACGGCACTCGGGGCAATATCGATTGCCGGAGCCGGAGTGGTATCAAGTAACTGTGCTACTAACGCAAAACCAACGTATGGGTTTTTCATTACCAACGCATTGGTCTTACACGCAGCAAGATCGTCAGGTTTAACAATCACAGCAGACGCTGCAACGGTCGCTAATTGAGCACTGTATTTACTATCACTTAAAAAAGTAATACTACCAGGCTGTGCATTTTGCATCGAATTAATCGCACTAATCTCGATGTTACCATCGCCGTGTAGCTCAGCTTGAATTGCCGTTGCTATTTGTTGTAACGTCATTGCCATGTTGAACCTTTCTACCTATAAAAATTTTATGCTATTTTACTATACTTTGTGTACAGTGCAGTAAAATATAATTACTTGCTTAATTCTTGAATGATTTTGTCAGAGATATCTAATTTTGGGTCTAGAAATAGAGCCGCTTGTTTAGTGATCACAAGGTCATAACCATCACGCTTAGATACGGTTTCAATGGCATTTTGTAATAATACTAACAGTTTATTATTCTCTTCTTGACCACGACGCTGCTGATCTTCTTTAAACGCTTTGCCTTTTAATTTTAGCTGTGCATCTAATTCTTCTAATTTACGTACCAGTTTAGTTTGCTCTTGTGGCGTCATTAACGCGGCATCACGTTGACGTTTCTCATTCAACGCAACTAATTCGGTTTGCAATTTGTTCAACTCAACAGCACGTATTTGGAACTCTTCGTTCAAACGTTTACCAATCGCTTCACGTTGTGGTAATTGCTGTAATATTTTACCCGCATCAACAACAGCATAACCCGCTGCACTTGCAGTAAATGATGCTCCAAGAGCTAGTGCTAATGCCGTTGCTTTAATAATTTTTTTCATTTTAGTCCCTAGTTAGCTTGTTAACTTAAATGCGTACTTACCATGCTGAAGTACGCATTTAATCAATGTGAGTTAGATTAGAAAGTGGTACCAATATTAAAGGTAAAGACTTCTGTTTTATCGCCTTCGTATTCTTTTAGAGGTGTCGCTAATGAAAATACTAATGGTCCCATTGGCGATAACCATTGTAAGCTAACACCTAGTGATGCTCGAACACGCATTGGATCGGAATAATCACCATAGTAATCACAGCCGCCTAAACATGCCTGACCTTCAAATTCTGACGAGTTAAATTCAGTATCCCATACCGAGCCCGCATCAACAAACACCGTTGTACGTACTAGATTGGCATATTCTTCACTTAAAAATGGCGTAGGGAAAATCAACTCCACACTACCCGTCGCAAGCGCATTACCACCAATAGAAGAATCCGTCGCTACATAGCCTTTATTACCACTACCTGGCGCATTAGAAGTCTGCAGACCTTTTGGACTAATGGTATTGCTATTAAAGCCACGTACCGAGTAGAAACCACCAGCATAGTAGTTTTCATAAAACGGGAGTATATGATCATCGCCATTGGATGTCTGACCATAACCATTACCATAAGCCACACGGCCACGCATTAATACTGACCAACGGTGATTAGTGGATAGCGGCACATAATACTTATTATCAAAACTCATTTTGAAATACTGTACATCAGAGCCCGGTACCGTCATGGTAAAATTGGCTTTCTGTTCTGAGCCTGATGTCGCAAATACACCACGGTTTAACGTGCGGCGACGCCAAGAAGCAGATACATCAAAACCTTGGAATACCACGAAACTACCATCGACATCAACTTCATCTTGATATATTTTCCAAAAATTATCAGTTTGTACATAAGAAGTTGTCTGCGAAATTTTATTCCACTCATAACCTAAACTAAAGCTCAGGGTATTGTTTTCGTTAACAGGGAAACCTAAAGTACCCGATATACCGTAAGTACGGTTGTTATAATCAACGATGTCCGCTTCTGATGCTTCAAAATCAGTGAAATAGATCTTACCACCAAAGCTCACACCATCAACAGTGAAGTATGGGTCGGTATAGTTAAGACTGGCATTTTTCGAGTAATCATTAGTACTGACACTCACACCCGCCTTGTTACCTGTACCAAAGAAGTTGTCTTGTTGAATACCGGCATTTAAACTTAAACCCGATTCAGAACCATAACCAATGCCGGCATTAAACGAACCAGCAGGTTGCTCTTTCACTTGTACATTAACATCAACCACATCCATTTCACCCGGTACACGTACCGTATTGGTGTTTACAGTCTCGAAGAAGCCAAGCTGATTTAGACGGGTTTTAGAACGGTCAATTAAACGATTCGATAACCAAGTACCTTCCATTTGACGCATTTCACGACGTAACACTTCATCTTTAGTGACATCATTCCCGGCAAAATTAATACGACGCACATAAATACGAGGTCCTGGCTCAACGGCAATAGTTAAATTAACCGTATGGTCTTCATCATTAATCTCAGGATAGGTTGATACTTTTGGATAAGCATAACCAAAGCGGCTCAGGTAACGACTTAAGCTCTCTTCCGTTGCCGTTACGCTAGCACCACTGTAAAGGTCGCCGGAATTAAGTGCTAATAAGCCACGTAACTCTTCTTCTTTATCTAATAGATCGCCGGTTAAAGTAATATTACCCAGTTGATATTGTTCGCCTTCATCAACTTTAAGGGTGATATAAATCCCTTGTTTATCCGATGTCATAGAAACTTGTGTTGATTCCGTTTTAAAACGAATATAACCATTATCAACATAGTGGCTACGTAGTTTTTCTAAATCACCTGCCAACAACTGCTTTTGATACTGCTGATCAGCCATGAAGTTCCACCATGGCGTATGATCACTTAGTTCAAACAAGTTCTTTAATTCTGATGTTGAGTAAACATTATTACCTAAGATATTAAGCTGCTTAATTTCTGCTGACTTGCCTTCAACAAAACTAAATTTAACATCAATACGATTACGTGGTAACGGCGTAATAATCGTGTTAATTTTCGCACTGTAACGACCAGCACCATAATAGAATTCTTGTAAGCCCTGCTCTACCGAACGAATAATGGTACGATCAATCGGTTCACCAACACGAATGCCTGAAGAATTTAAACTTTCTTGAAGTTGCTCTTCTGGGATCGCTTCATTACCCACAAACTCAATACTACTGATGGTTGGCAATTCAGTGACTTTAAATACCAGAGTTGAACCGTCACGGTATAACTCAATATCATCAAAGTTACCCGATGCATATAATTTTTTCACAGCTAACGCAGTATCGCTGCTGCTCACGCTATCGCCTTCACGCAGTGGAATATTCAATAATGCCGCGCCTAGCGTTACACGCTGTAAACCCTCAACTTGAATATCTTGAACAATGAAGCTATTGGCAGCCGCAGCAGCTGTCGCACTGGTTACTAAGCAAGCACTTGAAAGTAGTACGCCAGCTAAATATTTATTAATTATCATTCTGATTAAATAATCCCTAAAACGCAATTCAATAACTTATAAACGAGCAAAGTCATTAAATAAGGCAAGTCCTGTTAATAGCATAATAATGACTGAACCAATCCTAAAACCGACTTCTTGGATCTTTTCAGATACAGGTCGACCCGTGATAAGTTCAAATGTGTAATACACCAGATGACCACCGTCCAATACTGGCAGTGGCATTAAATTCATTAAGCCCAAATTAACACTAATTAAGGCAAGAAAACCTAAAAAATACACCAAACCGTAATCGGCACTGGCACCCGCACTTTTGGCAATAGAAATTGGCCCACTTAAGTTATTCAGCGAAATATCGCCAGTCACTAAACGGCCAATCATCTTAAATGTTAACGTGGTGAGCTGCCAAGTGCGCTCTACAGACTGTTGTACTGAATCTAGAATACCATATTGAATATCAACAAGATAATCTTCAGGATAACTGGCAACTACAGGTGCAACACCTAAATAACCGGTTAATACCCCATCCCCACCAGTTTTACCTTTTGGCGTAACATTTAAGTCTAGCTGTTGACCATTACGCAGAATTGTTACCACTAGCATTTGGTCAGGACTGTTCTGGATCTTTGCAACTAATGCAGACCAACTTTCGATAGGCTGCTGTGCCACAGCAATAATTTTATCGCCCGCAAGTAAACCAGCATGCTCGCCAGCACTACCTTTCATGACTTCAGCTAGCTCTTGGCTAACGGCTGGGCGGTAGGGCGTTAAACCAACACTTGTTATCGGTGATTCACGCTCTGGGTCAAATTTCCATTTACGTAAATCAACTTGACGAGATACCGTGTAATTAGTGTCTTCAAGATATAACTGCACAGCCATTGTCGGCTCGCCCATGTGTTCAATTAATTTAAGGCTAACATCATTCCAATCTTGAACGTCTTGACCATCTATCGCGGTAATAATAGCTTTATTCGTCACACCAGCCTGCGCCATAACCGAATGCGGCGCAACCTCTCCAATAACCGGTTTGACACTCGGTACACCGATCATGAACATAAACCAAAATGCCACAATCGCTAACGCAAAGTTAGCCAAAGGGCCTGCAGCAACAATAGCAATTCTTGCTAATACCGGTTTACAGTTAAAAGATTGCGATTTTAATTCTTCCGGTACGTCATCAACCCGCTCATCAAGCATCTTAACGAAACCGCCCAATGGGATCATGGCTACGACATATTCGGTGCCATCTTTACCCGTGCGCATCCACAAGGTTTTACCAAAGCCGATCGAGAAACGTAATACTTTCACGCCACATCGACGCGCGACCCAAAAGTGACCAAATTCATGTATAGCAACTAAAATACCTAGGGCAATAATAAATGCACCTAGATTCCATAAAGACGATATCATTTTGCTACTCTGTTTATTGTTTGTTGGGCGTCGATTCGCGCCATTGCATCAATATCAATCAAGGCATCAATACTATTCGCTTCTGAAATAGTTAAACTGTCCAACACACTGGCATTCACCCGGGCAATATCGGTGAAACCAATTTTCCTCGTTAAGAAAGCATCTACTGCAATTTCATTCGCGGCGTTTAGCGTGGTGGTTGCCGCTTGACCTTGATAACAAGCATCAATGGCTAATTTCAAACAAGGGTAACGTGTATAATCCGGTTTCAAGAAGGTCAATTCACCCATTTCGAAAAAGTCGAGTGGTTTAACACCTGAAGGGATACGCTGGGGATACGCCATTGCATGGGCAATTGGCGTGCACATATCAGGTTCCCCCATTTGTGCTAATACTGAACCATCAGTATATTGCACCATCGAGTGGATCACAGACTGGGGATGGATAACAACTTGGATCTGCGCTTCGTCAGCATTAAATAACCACTTAGCTTCAATATACTCTAAGCCTTTGTTCATCATAGTCGCTGAATCAACCGAGATCTTCTGGCCCATTGACCAGTTAGGATGCGCGCAGGCCTGTGCAGGTGTGACAGCAGCTAAATCTGCAATCTCGCTATAACGAAATGGACCACCAGAGCCAGTTAACAAAATCTTACTGATCCCCTCTGCAACAAGGTCACAAAAACCAAGGTTGGTTTGCACAGCCATAGGCATGGCTTGGAATATGGCATTGTGTTCACTATCAATGGGCAATAATTCCGCACCACTGGCTTTCACTTCTTGCATAAATAAAGCGCCAGACATCACTAGCGCTTCTTTATTTGCTAACAGAATACGCTTACCTGCACGCACAGCCGCTAAGGTTGGCATAAGCCCTGCTGCACCAACAATCGCAGCCATCACCATATCACTCTCATCGAGCGCAGCAACCTGGCATAAAGCGTCCATCCCTGACAATACTTCAGTAGAACAATTAAGTGATTTTAGTTGTCGCGCTAACTGGCTTGCGGCAACATCATTAAGCATTACTGCATAACAAGGTTTAAATTCTAAACATTGCGCCAGCATCTCAGTGACATTACTATTCGCGGTTAAAGCCTGTATCCGAAAGCGCTCAGGATTTTGACGAACAACTGCAAGGGTACTTTTACCAATTGAGCCAGTGGCACCCAGTATCGTTAATCCAATCACAATAAAGCTCCCTTAAAAACAAACTAAATAAATAACAGCAAATACCGGTAATGCAGCCGTTAAGCTATCAATACGATCTAAAATGCCACCGTGACCAGGTAATAGCGTTCCACTGTCTTTTACACCGGCTTCACGTTTAAACATACTCTCGTTAAGATCACCTAATGTCGATGAAATTGACGTAACAAAGCAAGTGAACAGGATTATGACAAGCTTACTACTATCAAGTTCCCCTGAAGGTGAAACAGCCATCACAACTGCGGCAATTAACGCAATAATCATTGAGACTGCAACACCACCAAGAAAGCCTTCTCGTGTTTTACCTGGGCTCACTTTTGGTGCTAATTTATTTTTACCAAATTTTTTGCCGGTAAAGTAAGCACCTGAATCGGCACCCCATACTAAAAACATAACTAGCATTACTAACCATGCGCCAGACTGTTGGTCATGGGCATAATCAAAAGAACGTAATGCTAACATCGCCCAAAAAAATGGCACCAATGTAACAATACCAAAGATAACTTTCACCAAGGTATTCTTAGTCCATGCTTTGGCACTGTTTGGATACGTTAATACTAATGCAGCGCAGATTAGCCACCAAATAGCGCCGACAGTTAAAATACCACTGACTAATGGCACTAATACAATTTCACCATTACTTACATGCCAAATATTACGCACATCGGGTGGGATAACTAATAATGACGCGCCAAGAATAAGCGAGTAGCCAACGATGAGGGCATTCGGTAATTTATTATTATTCTTATCGACCAATACCGCCCACTCTTTGGTTGCTAAGATAAAAACACCTGCGATTGCAAGTGCATACCATTGCAGAGGTAGCAAAAAGATAGCGGCAAGCGCTAATGGCGCTAAAATTAACGCGGTCGTAATTCGTTGCTTAAGCAAAGTTGTACTCCTATTAAAAAGCATGCAGAAAGTTATCTAAACGCTTACTTATATGTATTTATCTCGGCTTGGTTAAAATAGCTCGGATCTGTTCACCAGTACCACCAAAACGACGTTCTCTATTTACAAAGCTAAAAATGGCATCTTCAAATGCAGTTTGGTCAAAGTCAGGCCATAAAATATCAGTAAAATATAACTCCGCATAAGCTAATTGCCACAACAAAAAGTTACTAATTCGGTGGTCGCCACCTGTTCGTATCATCAAATCAACAGCAGGCTGGTCGGCCATTGCAATATGTTGCCCAAGCATTTTATCATCAATTTGCTCTAAGCTAATTGCACCAGTTTTAACCGCAATGGCAATCTGCTTAGCCGCATTGGTAATATCAGATTGACCACCATAGTTGGCCGCGATATTGAGCGTGAATTTGGTGTTATTACATGTTAGCGCTTCAGCTTCAGCGATCTTAGCTTGAATGGCAGGACTAAATTTGGATACATCACCAATGACTTTTAGGCGAATTTGATTTTCATGCAGTTTTTTAACTTCACGAGTTAGTGCTCTCATGAATAATTTCATCAACATGCTTACTTCAGCTTCAGGTCGACGCCAGTTTTCGCTGCTAAAAGCAAATAGCGTTAATGATTCAACCCCGATAGTTAATGCACTACTCACAACTTGACGAACAGACTTAACACCTTCATGGTGGCCTTTAATGCGTATTTTGCCACGCTGCTGTGCCCAACGCCCATTACCATCCATTATGATTGCAACGTGCTTCGGTTTTGAGTCATTTACTAACGCTTCGAGTTCAGTTGAGTTTACCATTACTATCTTTATCCATTAAAAATTAAAACGCCGCGTCAAAACACGGCGTCTTAAAAGTGTAAAAAAGATTACACTTCCATTAAGTCTTTTTCTTTGTCTGCTAATACAGTATCAACTTGCTTGATAAAGACATCCGTCATTTTTTGAATCTCGTCTTGTGCACGACGATCATCATCTTCACCGATTTCTTTTTCTTTTAATAGCGCTTTAATATCACCATTTGCATCACGACGGATGTTACGAATAGCAACACGGCCTTGTTCAGCATCAGCACGTACAACTTTGATTAAGCTCTTACGACGTTCTTCAGTTAGCGCAGGTAATGGAATACGGATATTCGTACCAGCAGACTGTGGGTTAAGACCCAAATCAGACGTCATGATTGCTTTTTCTACCGCTTTCACCATAGTTGCATCAAATACAGTAATGCTTAATGTACGTGAATCTTCAGTACCAACATTACCAATTTGGTTAAGTGGCGTATTAGCACCATAGTAAGAAACTGTAATGCCGTTTAGGATACTTGGGTGTGCACGACCAGTTCTAACTTTAGATAGTTGACCTTTTAATGCGTCGATAGTTTTGCCCATACGGGTCTGAGCGTCATCTTTAATTTCGTTGATCACAACGTCTTCCTTAAATTTGTCGAGCAATGGTCACCATTGCTTTATCGAAGAGAATTTACTTACTTAGTGTAAATCAATTCAATTTAGAGGTCTTGTTATAATGCCTCTAAACTTTAAACTATTGTATTTATTTACTGAATTTGAGACTCAGTTTTATTTCTTTGCTGCATTTGAAATCAATGTGCCTTCAGCTTCACCCATAATAACACGGCGTAAAGCACCTGGCTTATTCATGTTAAATACACGCATCGGTAAATTATGGTCACGTGCAAGTGTAAATGCAGATAGGTCCATAATTTTAAGTTCTTTTTCTACAACTTCACGATATTCAAGGTTATCGTAAAATTCAGCATTTGGATTTTTAACTGGATCTTCAGAGTATACACCATCAACTTTTGTCGCTTTTAATACGATATCAGCTTCAATCTCAATACCACGTAAACATGCAGCAGAGTCAGTTGTGCAGAATGGGTTACCTGTACCAGCAGAGAAAATTACTACTCGGCCAGTTTTTAATAAGCTAATTGCTTCAGCCCAGTTGTAGCTGTCACATACGCCACGTAATTCAATTGCAGACATTAAACGAGCATTCACATAAGCACGGTGGAGTGCATCACGCATTGCTAAGCCATTCATCACAGTTGCTAACATGCCCATGTGATCGCCCACTACACGGTTCATTCCCGCTTCAGCAAGACCTGCACCACGGAATAAGTTACCGCCACCAATAACTAAACCAACTTGAACACCCAGCTCAACAATTTCTTTGATTTCTTGTGCCATGCGGTCCAGAACTTTAGGGTCAATACCAAAATTCTCGTCGCCCATCAGAGCTTCACCGCTAAGCTTTAATAAAATACGACGATATGCAGGTTTCGGGTTGGTAGTCATAATGATCTCTCTATCCTAATTGTGGAAAAACCGCAGCCTAAGCCGCGGTCTATATTAAATCTTAAGCAATAATTAAATTATGCTTTTTGTGCTGCTGCTACTGTAGCTGCAACTTCAGCTGCGAAATCATCTTCAGCTTTCTCGATACCTTCACCCACTTCGATACGGATGAACGTTTCAACGTCAGCGCCTTCTTCTTTAAGAAGTTGACCAACAGTTTTTGAAGGGTCCATGATGAAAGCTTGACCTGTAAGGCTAACTTCACCAGTGAATTTCTTCATACGGCCAACAACCATTTTCTCAGCGATTTCTTGTGGCTTGCCACTTTTAACTGCGATATCGATTTGAATTTCACGTTCTTTTTCAACAACTTCAGCTGGAACGTTTTCAGGTTTAACGAATTCTGGTTTAGCTGCTGCTACGTGCATAGCAATTTTCTTAGCTAATTCAGCGTCGCCGCCTTTAAGAGATGTAACAACACCGATAGTACCGCTGTGTACATATTCAGCTAGGTTGTCACCTTTAACTACTAGAACACGACGTACATTGATGTTTTCGCCGATTTTAGCAATCAGGTTAGCACGTGCATTTTCAACAGTTAAACCAGCTTCGAATTCCGCAGCTAGAAGTTCTTCAGCAGTAGTGAATTCGCCAGCAAGTGCAACGTTTGCAACTTGGTCAGCAAATGCTAGGAAGCTTGCATCTTTAGCAACGAAATCTGTTTCAGAGTTAACTTCAACTAGGATAGCAACACCGTTGCCAATTTTAGTTTTGATAACACCTTCAGCAGCGATACGGCCAGCTTTTTTAGCCGCTTTAATCGCGCCTGATTTACGCATGTTTTCAATTGCAAGTTCCATGTCGCCTTCAGAAGCAACAAGCGCTTTTTTACAATCCATCATGCCTGCAGCTGTACGTTCGCGCAGTTCTTTAACCATTGCAGCAGTGATTACCATGGGTAATTTCCTTAATTTTAATTTCTTTATATACAAAAAAACAGGAGCCATATGGCTCCTGTTTAACTAAATAGTGCACTTAGCTAATAAGAGCATCGATTTAATCGATTAGCCTATTACTTAGCTTCTTCGATGAAGTCGCTTTCAGCTTGTGCTGCGATGTCTTGATTACGGCCTTCGTTTACGCTTGCTGCAACAGCACCGGCGTAAAGTTTGATAGCACGGATCGCATCATCGTTACCAGGAACAACGAAATCAATGTTGTCTGGGTTTGAGTTAGTATCAACAATAGCTACTACTGGGATACCTAGGTTGTTAGCTTCTTTAATAGCGATGTGCTCATGGTCAGCATCGATGATGAAGATAACGTCAGGTAAACCGCCCATAGTTTTGATACCACCAAGGCTTTTCTCTAGTTTTTCCATTTCACGAGTGTTCATTAGAGCTTCTTTCTTAGTAAGTTGCTCGAATGTACCGTCTTGTGCTTGTGCTTCTAGAGTAGTTAGACGTTTGATTGATTGACGAACTGTTTTCCAGTTAGTCAACATACCGCCTAACCAGCGATGATCAACATAGAACTGGTCACATGAAAGTGCAGCTTCTTTAATTGTTTCGCCAGCAGCTTTTTTAGTACCAACAAAAAGAACTTTACCTTTTTTGTCTGCAACGTTCTTGATAAAACCAAGAGCTTCGTTGAACATAGGTACAGTTTGTTCTAGGTTGATGATATGTACTTTACTACGAGCGCCAAAGATGTATTGCTTCATCTTTGGGTTCCAGTAACGAGTTTGGTGACCGAAGTGAACACCTGCTTGTAGCATATCGCGCATTGATACTGTAGACATTTTAATTCCTTAAGTTTGTATGGGGTTAGGCCTCCACACATCCCATTTTTTCGACCGTTACCCCTAAATAAAAGCAAGATAAATCAAGCGATTATCAAACAGAGTAAAAGCACCCCGACAAATGTGACGATGTGTGTGTGATTTATATAAAATATGTGTGTATGAAGTTTAACAAATAACCAGTAACTGGAATTTGTTAATTCATTGCGCGCTTTATACCATATACAGATAAATAGCACAAATTTTGCGACGTATTTTTTTGCTATTAGGGCAGTCAAATAACGCTGTGCGCCCCCTTAATTCTAGCGGGTTATCAGGATATATCTTGCCATTAAATTAATTATTAACCCAGCTACCAATACCTATAAAGAGTGACTTATACCAGAGAAGCCTTGATCCACAAAAAAAATTTATGCTTCTCACTCGCATTAGCGTTACAATAAAAGTCATAAAACAAAACACCTACATATTGAAGAGTGAAAAATGAGCGTAATCATTAAAACTGAAGAGCAAATCGAAAAAATGCGCGTTGCTGGTCGTCTAGCAGCACAAGTACTAGAAATGATAGAACCGTTTGTTGTTGCCGGGGTGACCACTCAGGAGTTAAATGATCGTTGCCATGAATTCACTTTAGCAAATGGTGCGTTATCTGCACCCTTGTTCTACCCAAGCTACGATGAAAACGATGAAACCGCATTTAAAAAATCAATTTGTACATCAATCAACAGTGTTGTTTGTCACGGTGTGCCTGATGAACGTGCATTAGAAGATGGTGACATCCTTAATATGGATATCACAGTGATTAAAGATGGCTTCCACGGCGATACATCAAAGATGTTTTTCATCGGTGAAGTTTCACCACGTGATAAACAATTATGCCGCATCGCACAAGAAGCGCTATATGAAGGCTTACGCCAAGTAAAACCAGGCACAAAATTAAGCCGTATTGGCGAGATCATCGAGAAGAAAATCAAGTCTCACAACAAAGCCAATCCAACCCGTAAATACTCTATCGTAGAGGAATACTGTGGTCACGGTATTGGTCAAAAATTCCATGAAGAACCACAAGTATTACATTACAAATCACGCTTCAATGAAAGCAACCAGAATCTAGTGCTTAAAGAAGGCATGTGCTTCACTATTGAACCGATGATCAATGCAGGTAAAAAACACAACCACGTTGCCGATGATCACTGGACTGTATTAACCAAAGATAATAAGAATTCAGCGCAATGGGAACATACGCTTGTGGTCACTAAAGATGGCTGTGAAATTCTGACATTACGTGATGAAGAAACAATCCCACGAATCTTAAAAAACTAGTTCATGAATCTTAAAAATTAATAGTAGATCAAGACTCATTATTATAATTAGTTAACATGGGAACAGCGCCCTGCTGCTCCCATTTTTCTATCGAACTCCAGGAAGGCGTCGCATGGATCCAGCTCAATATGTTCCCGCATTACTCGCAGATGAAGAGTTAACTCTTAGCCATTGTAAATCACACATGCAAGACTTTCAGGCTTGGCTTGAACAACGATTTTTTGATGGTGATAATATTATTGCGTTAGTATCTTGTCGCGCAGAATACATGGATCAGTTACTTAACCGACTGTGGCAGAAATTTGGATTAGCCTCTCATTCAAAATTAGCGCTCGTTGCCGTTGGTGGTTATGGTCGTGGTGAACTACATCCTAAATCAGATATTGATTTATTAATCACCACCACATCACCGTTAACAACGGAGCAAGAACAAGCGATATCCTTATTTATCACCATGTTGTGGGATCTTCGTTTAGATGTGGGTCACAGTGTACGCACTATTAATGAATGCTTAGAGCAAGGGTTGGCGGATATCACCATCGCAACTAATTTACTCGAGTCACGCCTAATCACCGGTTCTGAAGTAACTTACGCGCAGTTACAAGACATTATTGAGCCTGATAATTTTTGGCCAAGCCAAGATTTTTTTCAAGCCAAGCATGAAGAGCAACTGGCCCGTCATCACCATTTTAAGGGTTCTGCTTATAATTTAGAACCGGATCTAAAAAGTAGCCCCGGTGGATTACGCGATTTGCAAACCATTTTGTGGATCACCCGTCGTCACTTTGGCTCTAACAGTTTTTTAGAATTAACCAATCATGGTTTTTTGACTAAAGGTGAATACCATGAACTTGAAGACTGCCAGAACTTCTTGTGGCGTGTGCGCTTTGCTCTACATCTTGGTTTAAAACGCTGTGATAACCGCTTATTATTTGATAGACAAATGACCGTCGCCGAAGCACTCGGTTATAGTGGTGACGGAAATCAAGCTGTCGAACAAATGATGAAACAGTTTTACCAAACCATTCGCCGTGTCACTGAATTAAACGAAATGCTATTACAACTGTTTAATCAAGCGATCCTTGGCCACGTGGGAATGGATGTACGTAATATAACCCCAGACTTTCAGCTTCGCGGTAGCTTAATTGATACCACCAGCACTGACCTATTTACTCGCCGCCCTAGCGCTATTATTGAGCTGTTTTACCATATCGCAGATAACGACCATATCACCGGTATTTATGCTGGCGCGATACGTGAGTTACGCGATGCCAGACGTAAATTAACCATGTGGTTAGAAGATATTCCCGAATGTCGTGAACAATTGATGCTATTACTTAAACACCCTAACGCCAGTGGTTCAGCCCTGACGTTTATGCATAAGCATGGGGTCATTGCCGCTTACATTCCGCAGTGGAGTCGTATTCTTGGCCAGATGCAGTTTGATTTATTCCACAATTATACGGTTGATGAACACACCCACCGTTTAGTCAAAATAATCGACTCTTATAAACGCGATGAAACTAAAGAAACCCACCCATTGTGCTGCGAGATATACCCGCGTTTAGAAAAGCCGGAATTATTACTCATTGCCGCTATTTTCCATGATATCGGTAAAGGTCAAAAAGGTAATCACTCCGAAATTGGCGCCATTGATGTACGTGCATTTTGTAAAAAACACGGTATTAATATAGCCGATCGTAAGCTGGTTTCGCGACTAGTAAAATATCATCTACTCATGTCGGTGACCGCACAACGTCGTGATATTCACGATCCCGAGATCATTACCGAGTTCGCACGCACCATTGGTGATCAGGAACATTTGAATTATTTATATTGCCTCACGGTAGCGGACATTTGCGCCACCAATGATAGTTTATGGAATAATTGGAAAGGGTCGCTGCTACGTGAATTGTATTTCCTCACGCAACAAGCACTACGTCGTGGTTTAGAAAACCCACTAGATGCCAAATTTAGGATCAAGAATAATAAAGATTCTGCGCTGGTCTTGTTAGAAAATAGCCGCTTTAGCCTCGCGCAGATCCAAGCCTTGTGGAGCACATTCCGTTCCGAGTACTTTTTACGTAACGATCCGAGTCAGATCTGCTGGCATACCACAGGTATTCTCAATCATGAAGACCCCACGCTGCCACTGGTACTGATCAGTCAAAATAGTAGCCGTGGTGGTAATGAGGTATTTATCTATGCCAAAGACAATAAACATTTATTCGCTGCAGCCGTATCTACATTAGGTAATAAGAACTTAAATATTCATGATGCGAAAATCACCTCAAGTCGTAATGGTTACGTACTCGATAGCTTCGTGATCCTTGATCAAACGGGTGATACCCTCGCCCCCGATCGTGTTTATGCCTTACAAGCCGCATTAGAACGAGTATTAAAAACGGGTAAAGCGCCAGTATTACGAAAGCAGCGTATTCCGCGACAAATCCAACAGTTCTCGGTGAAAACCAAAGTGACTTTTTTAGCCACCAAGAAAAAGCGTACTTTTGTCGAGATTATCACCTTAGATACGCCAGGGTTACTGGCGCGTATTAGTGCCATTTTGAGCTCAGAAAACATCGTTTTACATAATGCTAAGATCTCCACGATTGGTGAGCGGGCAGAAGATTTTTTCATTATTTCGGGTAATAATAATCAGCCGCTATCACCAGAACAGCAAACTGAATTACGCCATAATCTCATTACCGAATTGGCCGATAACTAACGACTATTGAGATAACAATCGCAACTTTTCTTTGAAACAACAAAGACAAATGTGATAGAACTAACAGTAATATTGTAATATATAAAAAAATACTCAGATCCGGGGTGATATATAATATCGCGCCTTTATTCTAAATGGAGATTTCTCAGCTATGGCAACTTTTTCACTCGCTTTCGGTAGTGCTACTAAAAATACTGCAGGTAAAATTATCGAAGCTTTTTTCCCTAATCCTCTGCTAAACCCAAGTGATAAACTGGTTGCCGATATTAGCGACATCGTTAATTATCAAGGTCAAAATGAAGTTATTGAAGTAACGTCAGTACAAGCAGCGCAACTTGCAACCGCATTCGCCGCAAACGATGATGCAGCTAATGCTAAATTTGCGACAGCAGCAGCGAACAGCGAACAGCCATTAGTGCTTGTTGTACTTGCGACTGACGAGAAACCAGCATCTGTTGCGGAAGGTTATTTAAAACTACAACTGATTTCACACCGCCAAGTTAAGCCGCACGGCACTGTACTTGACGGTATCTTTGGTCTACTGCATAACATCGCATGGACTAACCAAGGTCCTATCGACTTACCTGAACTTGCTGAGCGTCAAATCGCAGCACGTCTTGCTGGTGAAGTACTAACAGTAAGCTGTGTTGATAAATTCCCTAAAATGACAGACTACGTAGTACCAACAGGCGTACGTATCGCTCATACTGCACGTGTACGTTTAGGCGCGCACGTTGGTCAAGGCACTACTATCATGCACGAAGGTTTTGTTAACTTTAATGCTGGCACAGAAGGTGTGAGCATGGTTGAAGGTCGTATCTCAGCGGGTGTCATGATAGGTAACGGCTCTGACATCGGTGGCGGTGCATCGATCATGGGGACATTAAGTGGTGGTGGTCAGTTAGTTATCTCTATGGGTGAAAACTGCTTATTGGGCGCTAACGCTGGTTTAGGTATTCCACTGGGTAACCGTTGCACGATCGAATCAGGCTTATACATCACTGCTGGTTCTAAAGTGCAAATGCTTGATTCAAGCAACAAACCTGTTGAAGTCGTTAAAGCGCGTGACTTAGCCGGTAAAGATGACTTGTTATTCCGCCGTAATTCAATCTCAGGCACGATTGAGTGTTTAACCAATAAATCAGCGGTTGAACTAAACGCAGAGTTACATTCAAACAACTAATTTGATTAGTTTTTTGAATCATTGTTATAAATAACTAGCCTAGCATTGCTGGGCTTTTTTAGCGCTGAAAATTAGCCAATGGGTAACATGAGTGAAATAAAGGCCTATTAGGCTCATAACTTGAGTCGAATAGGCCAGCTAATCACACCATTTTCAGTGCCGGTTTCTTACCCTGCCCCGTCACGGCAGCATCTTTTTTCCACGCTGTTTACACAATAAATGTCGATACTTTGCCATTTAATTCACTTGCCTGATGATTAAGTTGCTGTGACTGCAGTAAGTTCTGGCTAGCACCTAAAACCAGCGTGTCCGACACATCTTTAATAGCGATAACATTCTGCGATATTTCCCCTGTAACTTGAGTTTGCTCTTCCGCGGCGGTGGCAATCTGGGTGGCCATATCACTAATTAATACCACCGACTTATTAATTTCTTCTAAGGCATGCGCCGCTTGATCGGCATCGGCAACTGAATGAACCGCCAATTTCGAACTACTGTCCATGAGGTTGACCGCTTTTTTTGTCGTCACCTGTAAGGTATCAATCGTGGCTTTAATTTCCTCTGTCGATGACTGAGTGCGTTGTGATAGCACCCTAACTTCATCGGCGACAACAGCAAAACCGCGACCTTGCTCCCCAGCTCGCGCGGCTTCAATCGCGGCATTCAACGCCAATAAATTGGTTTGCTCAGCAATACCCTGAATAGTTGCAAGTATCGTGGTGATATCTTGCGCATGGCGATTTAAATCACCAATCACTTTAGATGCATCAGCTACTTCAGTGGCTAAATTATTGATCGAGTTTTTGGAGTTCAATACCAGCTGTCGTCCTTGTTCAGTACTGCCTGTCGAATCCTGCGCTGCGCTAGCTGTTTGTTCAGCATGAGAAGCAATCTCTTGGGTCGCAGAAGCCATTTCAGTCACGGCCGTAGCGACCATTTCAATTTCTTGTTGTTGATGATTAAGATCACCAACCGATTGGTTAGCCTGTCGTTCCCCCTCAATGGATTCATTCGTCAAGGTTTCCGATTGTGTTCTAATATGCTGAATTAACTGCTGTTGACTGCTAACAAATAAATTAAAGCTATCGGCTAATTTGCCGACTTCATCGTTAGCATGAAGTTCAATACGTTGGGTTAAATCACCACCGCCCTGCGCGATTAACGCCAGCGCATCCGATACTCTTAACAAAGGTTGAAATAACATATTACACAGCAAATTGAATAAAAATGTACATACAATAACAACAAGGGTTGTGGCTATAACCTGGTTCCATATGGCCGAATACAAAGGCGCGACTGCGGATGCATAATTAACGACAATAACAATAAAGAGTTCGCTGCCTGTAATAGGTTCAGCGTACACAATATTTTCAATGCCATTTATCATTACCTTCTCAATTTTCGGATTAGCTAAATGCAACTTAATAGCGTTAAAATCGAGCCCTAACGAAGAGATCTGTTTATTTAATAAATTTATATCCTGATGAGCAAAAATAGTACCTTGCTGGTTACCAATAAACATATAGCCATCACCAGGTAATATCACGGCTGCCATGCTCTGTAAAATATCATTAATTTCAACATCAGCACCAATAACCACAGGCTGCCCTTGCAGCTGATGTAAATTACCTAAAGAGACCACATTTGCTCCGGTAGCCGCGGCAACGGTAGGATTGTCCATAAACACTTTGGAAGGATCTGCGTTAGCATTAATGTACCAGCCCCATTGTCTTGGATCATCATTGCCTGCCGGTAATATAACCCCATTAGCATTCTTTTGACTACCGTCAGAAAAGGCAGCGAATACATTGTCAAACCCACCCGATACTGACATTTGTTGTAAATGTTTTTCCAGTGTTTCCGAGGATATATCATTAGATAATGAACCTAAAATTACACCTTTAGAGTCAATCCAATCGGCCACGTATTTATTATACGATGCCGAAGATCCTTGCAGCCGCTCTGCGAGCTCAACATCTAAGCGCTGTAACGAAGACCAAAATGATACTGAAGCAACCAGTATTCCGCCCAATATAATGGCAAGACTAGCTGATAGTGCGAGTTTGTTTTTGAGTGACATATTTTTTAACATGAAACACCTTTTAATGGATTATGTATTATGGCCCGATCTATCTCAGAGTCGGTTATGTTGTGTTTTTCAAGGATGGTAAAATACAGAATAGAGGGAATATAGGATCCTCTGAGCAAAAAAAATGGCATCATTATTGATGCCATTTTTGTCTCAGCAGCCTCGAGTAGGCTGAATGTTTAGTTATAGCGTATTGATATATTGTTCCATATCAGTACGTAGGTTATCAGACTGAGTACCAAAGATAGCTTGGATACCAGAGCCAACCACAACCACTGCTCGTGCACCTAACGCTTTCAGTTTATCTTGGTCAACGTCATCGATAGAGTTAACGCTGATACGTAGACGTGTGATACATGCATCTAAGTTAGTGATGTTGTCTTTACCACCGAATGCAGCAACTAATTCAGCAGCCATCTGGTCTTCAGAAACAGCAACCGCTGCGGTTTCTTCATCTTCTTCACGACCCGGCGTTTTCAGGTCCAGCATGCGAATTACAGCGCTGAATACCACATAGTAAAGAATCGCATAACAAAGACCTAGTCCAACAAGAAGCAACATGTTTTCTGCGTGTGGAGATTGAACAATAAAGTCAATGAAACCATTCGAGAAAGTATGTCCGTGAATAATGCCTAAAGAGTTAGTCAATACATAAGCAAGACCAGCAAGCAGTGCATGGATAGCGTAAAGAACCGGAGCAACAAATAGGAAGGCAAACTCGATTGGTTCAGTAATACCTGTTAAGAATGATGTCAGTGCAGCTGATACCATGATACCCATTACTTTAGCGCGATT
>NZ_JASJHF010000322.1:0-3658 GCF_033791185.1 Moritella sp.
CTTTATCTTCGATTCTTTTACCCTTGAACCATAAATCAGCCGCTTTTGGTGCCAGTGAAAACCAGGTAATGCTATGGTAAAGCGCCAAGGCAAAGGCTAGTACGTGGATAATAATTGATATCGGATGCTGTAAAGCACCTAACCAAGCATCAAAAGCGACTTCACCTTGGCTTAAGCGAAGTACTCCCCAAGCTAGCACTAGGCTATAGAAGGTGATTAAAACACTGCTACCTTCTCGGATAATATACTTTGTATAGAATGTATGTTTAAGCCACCAATCATTTGAAAGCTCTCGTTTGTAGGGTTTACGTTTGCTCATGACTTCCTCCACTAATTTAATCAGGTTTAAACATACCAATCAGATAATCTTTACTGCTTTCAACTTTAAGTAATTGAATCGCGGCCGCTGGATCAACGCCTTTAGGACAAACCACTGAACAGTAACCAACAAAAGTACATCCCCAGACGCCTTCTTCTTGATTAACTATTTTCATTCGCTGCGCTTCGCCATTATCTCGGCTATCTCGGTTATAACGAGCGAGTAAGGCAAGTGCTGCTGGGCCAGTAAATTTATCGTCTAAGGCATATTGGGGACAAGCGGCGTAACATAAACCACAATTTATACACATTGAAAATTGCTTGTACTTTTCCATTTGTAGCGGTGTTTGTTTGTTAGGGCCACTGGAAAGAGGTTTTTCTTTATCACTGATAATATAAGGTTGGATTTCTTCAAGTTTATTGATGAAATCATCCATTACCACGACAAGATCTCGCTCAATTGGAAAATTAGCTAATGGTTCTAATGTTATTTTGTTTGGGTATGCATCACGCAAAAATGATTTACAGCCTAATTTTGGTACACCATTCACCATCATTCCACAGCTACCACAAATTGCCATGCGACAGGACCAGCGGAAACTCACTGTGCTGTCGAGATGATCCTTTATATACTGCAATGCCTCTAATATTGACATATCAGGTGAGTAGGGCACTTCAAAGGTTTGAGTAAAGGGTTCATTATCCTGTTCTGGACGGTATCTGAGTATGTCTATCGCAATGGTTAAATTTTCCATTAAGCATTCTCCTGCGCTTCATCTTTTTTATTCGCTTGTTCAGACGCTGCACCATAAACACGTTCAGCAGGTTGACTCTTAGTAATAGTCACCGATGAATAGTCAATTTTTGGCGATGTGTCTGCTTGGTAATAAGCCAATGTATGTTTTAAGAAGTTTTGATCGTCACGTTTTTCATAACCATCAATTCGTTGATGAGAGCCGCGAGATTCTTTACGTGAAATTGCACTATGTGCCATTGCTTCGGCAGTATCGAGTAAATAGCCTAATTCGATAGCATATAAAAACTCAGTGTTGAAGACGCTAGATTTATCAACAATTTGAATGTTTTTATAACGCTGTTTCAGCTCTGCTAGTTTATCGATGGTTTGTTGCATTGATTCTTCGGTACGATAAATACCAACACCCATCTCCATGCAATCGCCCATCTCTTGACGAATATCAGCCATTTTTTCTGTGCCTTCGCTATTCAACAAGGCTAATGTACGTGCAAAAATTTGTTCTGCTTTCTTTTCTAGTGGTGCTATTTCGTGATGTTCATTAGCATGAGCATAATTTGCAGCTTGTTCGCCGGCTAGCTGTCCAAATACTGCGAGTTCAGTTAATGAGTTAGAGCCCAATCGATTGGCGCCGTGTAATCCGACTGATGCACATTCACCAATCGCATATAAACCACTTAAACTGGTTGCTGTTTTAGCGTCAGTTTCAATCCCACCCATAGTGTAATGAACGGTAGGGCGAACTGGAATTGGTTCATGGACTGGGTCAACGCCCATATATGCTTTAGCTAGTTCGCGGATAAAGGGTAGGCGCTCATTTATTTTCTCTTCACCTAAATGGCGCAGATCAAGGTGTATGTAATCACCTCTTGGCCCTTCAAATACATTACCTTTTTGTTGTTCTTGCCAAAAACATTGACTGAGTTTGTCACGCGGTCCAAGTTCCATATATTTATTTTTAGTTTCGCCAACGGGTACTTCTGGCCCTAAACCGTAATCTTGTAGATAACGATAGCCATTTTTATTAAGTAAAATGCCGCCTTCACCACGACAACCTTCCGTCATTAATATACCGCTGCCTGGTAAGCCGGTTGGGTGATATTGGACAAATTCCATATCACGCAATGCCACGCCATGGCGATAAGCCAGTGACATGCCATCTCCGGTTACAATGCCGCCATTGGTATTGTAGCTATAGACGCGTCCAGCGCCGCCGGTCGCCATAATTACTGATTTTGCTTGAATGAGTTTTGCTTCACCTTCCGCAATATCAAGAATTAACACACCTTGGATCTTGTCATCTTCGATGATTAAATCTAAGCAGAAATGCTCATCATAGCGAGTGATTTTAGGATATTGAATCGAAGTTTGGAAAAGTGTGTGTAGGATATGGAAGCCACTTTTATCGGCAGCAAACCAAGTACGTTCTATTTTCATACCGCCAAAGGCACGAACATTAATGCTGCCGTCTTCTTTACGGCTCCAAGGGCAACCCCAATGTTCAAGTTGGGTTAATTGCTTCGCTGCATTTTCTACAAAGTACTGCACTACATCTTGCTCGCATAACCAATCACCGCCGGAAACAGTATCGTTAAAATGGTTATCAAGTGAATCATGGTCTTGAGCAACGCCGGCTGCTCCACCTTCTGCTGCAACAGTATGACTGCGCATTGGGTAAACTTTAGAAATTA
Organism: Moritella sp.; assembly: GCF_033791185.1. Classification (GTDB taxonomy): domain Bacteria; phylum Pseudomonadota; class Gammaproteobacteria; order Enterobacterales; family Moritellaceae; genus Moritella. The sequence continues at coordinate 2,764 of NZ_JASJHF010000322.1, forward strand.
ATGCTATATCGAGATCTGGATGATTTTCGGCAATTTCAATTGCGGCTCTTAACCCAGAACCACCTGCACCAATAATGGCAACATCTGTTTGAATTATCTGCACATTTTACTCCCTTCATATTTTAAGTCTTTGAACTTAATGATAAGTGTACCAAGCCCTTTTTTTTAAACCATGATTTAAACAGGGTTAATGGAACAATCTATAAGACTTTTTTGAAAAAAAACTATTATTGCGAGGTAAGTCAAATAGCCTGTTATTTAAACGATTAATTAGGCGCTGAAGTAGGGTAAACTGTAAGGTTCAATATGATTATTAGCTTGCTCATTTTTGTTCGCGTAAAATTATTTCTTCGGTAGATTATACCCATGTTACCTCAAGATACTTTGTCTGGCACAAGCTAGGTAACCAGAGCAAGGCACAACATGAGACCTTTCGAGATTGAACTTCGTTAATCCTCTATCGGTAGAATTAAATAAAAGACTTTAATTCTTAAATGGTTATTCCCTTTTCGATTGTTGCAACGTAGGGCTGGTGTTCGAGCTGAAAACAGGATGCGCAGAGCTTATCCGCTCATGATACTAAACTGTCGTTCAATTCGCCCCCGTAGGGCAAGACAACTTGCAGCAATCTGCGTTGTTATGAAATCTCTATGTAGAATAACTAGGCTTCAATTTTATGCCTAGTATCTCGGTACAATTTGTCTTGCTGACTTTGCATTTCGAAGTATCATGGGTATAGCTGTTGATTTAATGTATTTAGAGGAAAGAGAATGAGCTGGCAACCAAGTGCAGAGATAGAGCAATTAAAAAAAAGGGCAAAAATATTACAAGATATTCGTCATTTTTTTGTACAACGTGGTTTATTAGAAGTGGAGACTCCTACATTAAGTCAGGC
>NZ_JASJHF010000323.1:0-30940 GCF_033791185.1 Moritella sp.
GCTGATTTCGTTGTCATGTTAATTCCACATTTGAATAAAATATGGCAATACTCTTAAGGATAAAATAGGTTTTAACAAGGTAAATAAATAAGATAGCAAAGGGGCATAATAAAGGGGGGCAGGGAAGTCTCGTCTTGAATAGAAACGTTAACGAATAACCAACCATTATTTTTCGCTTAGTAAGACGTTCCCCCTAACTATAAATATTTATGGGCTCCAAGTGAACATTCAATATCACCCCGATTTAGCTAAGATACTATCTAACACTCTAAAGGGTAAAATTCGTTTTAACAAGGCAAATAAATAGGTCGGAAAGGTGACGTAATAACGCACTTTGGGCCTGTTACTTTCAATTGCATGAATCAAGGCTTTGGTTACAGCTTCTGGCCCTAAGGTAAATTGATTGCTGACATCTTTTTTACCCAGTCGACTGATTTGCTGTTGATAGTCGCCATGATGAACACTGTTTTCAATATCAATATTTTCCTGAAACACGCTTAATGCGTTGGCTCTAAACTGGCTAACAATCGGTCCCGGTTCAATTAATGATACCTTGATTGGCGAGTCTCGCAGTTCTAATCGCAGCGTATCTGTTAAGCCCTCTATAGCGAATTTGCTGGCGTTGTACGCCCCACGATACTTCATTGCTACCAAGCCTAATACCGAGCTATTTTGGATGATACGGCCGCGACCATTGGCGCGCATTAATGGGATTATTTGTGTGGTTAACTCGTGCCAGCCAAATACATTGGCTTCAAATTGTTTACGTAGTGCGTCTGTGGGTAAGTCTTCGACGGCCCCCGGTTGACCATAAGCACCATTATTAAATAATACGTCTATCTTACCGCCGGTGAGTTGACTGATATGCGTAACGGCGCTAGTGATTGACGCTGTAGAGCTTAAATCGAGTTGCACACTTTCAAAACCTTGGGAAATTAATGCATCCACGTCTGCTGGTTTTCTGGCAGTGGCAAAGACACGGTAACCCGCATTTTTCAAGGTTACAGCGCCGTGATAGCCGATCCCTGTTGAGCAACCCGTAATTAACACTATCTGCATTCTACCACCTTCATCAAGATTGAATTATTAAGTGAATATATCATTTATATAAGACTTAGATTTATAACGTTTATATATATGTCGTTTTATGGATATTTATTTTAAACGCAATACTTTTTAAAAGATGTAAATGTAAAATCAATAGTAATTAATTTTATTGGGTATAGACATGAAAAAATTACTATTGGTTGCGGCGTTAACATCTATGGTGGGTTGTTCTTCAAGTATCGATTATAAACCTGAAACTAAAGTAAATAATTACAATACACCGGAAGAGAATTTAGTATCTACTGCCTATGTAGGCGACTACATGCTGGATAAGGGTAAGCAAACAACTAATAAATTTCTAACAGTAGAAGAACTTAGTGATGGTTCTCATTATGATATTTATGCTGGTTCTTATAAAAAGTACGGCCAGGATAAGATGACGTCATACTACTCAATTCATAATGGAATTAATGGCGGTGCCGTTATACAAGGATTTTTAGCAGATCCTCCAAAATTTCTATCTATGAATGAAGATAACGATGTCTGTGTTTCTACAGTGTATATGCTTGAAGCAACATGCTATACGGTTAGGGCGAAGGAGGAGTATTTAGTTATTGAGTCGGACTCTGATTTTAAACAGACGCTAATTTATAATGGATCTGTTGGGGATAAACTTAATATATCATATCGTGAGTTTCAAGGTGGTATAGCTCGTGGCGCCTTTACTAATAATGTTGAATATGACATGAGTAGATCAAGATTGATTCGCTATAAAGGTGCGGAAATCGAAGTTATTGATTACGATAACTCGTCTATTAAATTTAAAGTTAAGAAGCACTTTAGATAATCGAGTTATTAAATTACAAGTCGCCAAGGACGGCTGCTTAAACCCCAGTTTAAATATTTCCTCATATTTTTAAGGCTTTCAATTGTTGTATAAGTGTTCAGCCGATCCCTGTTGCAGCCCTGTGATGAGTACTGTTTGCATTGTACGAGTATCCTTTCTGTGTGCTTAATGACTAATAAGATAGTGGATGAAACTGTAGTGTGGCATGAATTTCAGACACAAAAAAGCCCGTAACTATTTTACAGATTTAGTTACGGGCTTATCGGGATAATAATATAATACTACGGACTTAAGCGTGATGATGCCGGTAGTAATTAACCTTGTTGTAGTAATCTGCGTAGGTCAATCACAGCTGCGTTTGCACGAGACAAGTAGTTTGCCATGACTAAAGAGTGGTTAGCAAAGATACCAAAACCAGCACCATTTAGAATCATAGGGCTGCCTACAGGCTGTAATGATGCTTCTAATTCAAGAATGATTTGGTCAACACTTGCTAAGGCATTTTTCTTAGCGAGTACACCTTCAAAATCGATTCTTGCAGCTTTTAGGTAATGGTATAATGCCCATGAAGAACCGCGGGCTTCCCAGAATACATCATCAATTTGTAACCAAGGTGTTTTAACGTCGCCGCCTTGTGGTGTTGAAGTCGATTGCTGGGCTCCATCTTCACCTGATAGGTCAGTATTGATACGGTATTGGCCAACAGATGCACTTAAACGCTGTGATAATGAACCAAGGCGTTTTTCAACTTGTTTGAACCATTCTGCAAGGTTATCGGCACGGGCATAAAATTGTGCGCCTTGGGATTCAGAATCGTTTAATTTATCTAGGTATGTTTGCAGTTCAGCAATGGTCTTTTTGTATTCAGAATTGGCATTGGTTGGGAATAAACGCGTGTGTTCAACATTTAATGACCCGTGTGCTTTTTGCAGATCTTTATTTTCAGTTGATTGCGTTTGTGAACGACTTAAATCACGACGTAATACCAGCATAAGGTCACGAGACTGTTCGAGTAGCCCATATTCCCATGATGGCATGTTATCCATCAAGATTGCTGGTGGTAATACTGAATTACTCAGGTAACCGCCATTTTTTTCGTCTAACGTTTGAATCGATTTAATTAGCGTTGCCGTCATGTAAGAACCAACCGCTATATCGGCATTATTTTTAGTCAGTTCTGCCGTAACTTGTGTTGGACTAAAATTGTCCGGTTCAACACTCCAATACACTGAAGTGGCATAAAAGATAATGCTGACAACAGCAATACCAGCTATGATTTTAAATTTACTCATCTGGTCGTTCCCTCGAATCATACGTTAAGTTAGTAATATTTACTCTAGTGTAACTCGCTGAAATGTTTGCAACAAGCTTAATCAACATATAAAAAAATACGCCTCATGTTCACCTAAAATAGGTTATGATTTTTTTATTCTGACCACGTGCATGATGTCTATGTTGAATCCTGCCACGGCTTCGACTTCAGGGTAGTAGGTCAAATTTACCCGCGCTCCGGTTAACGAGCGGTAAGCTTTTTTACGTTTAAATTTAAACGGTACAGTGTGACCCTCTATCATGACTGTATTTAGAAACCATTCGTCTTTTTCTCGTTGTACGTGAGAGGTTACTTTTTGGAGTTCTGAATGGGTTAATCCGGGATGCTGTTTTAGTAGTTTATCGGGATCTGATGCCATTTTTATTGTCTCGTTGCTGTTTTGTTATCTGAACATAGTTGTTATCTAAATATAGTCGTTACTTGAATATAGTCGTTGCTCATTGTGTTGAACTTGATGACCGCAACTTGATAATATTGGTGAACAGGTATGAGTATATCTCAAAATAACGTTAAACTTTGTTTATTGACGCTATTTTTCAGGTTTACAAGTGTAAATATGATATAAACTAGGGGGTAAATTTAAACTCCCTTGCAATAATGACATTAGGGAATACAGGGAGAACGATGTGAGACAAAATACACGTCACCAAAAAATAATTTCGTTGGTTAAGGAAGAAGGCTTTGTGAGTACTGAAGTGCTGGTGGAGCATTTTTCAGTTAGTCCGCAAACTATCCGCCGAGATTTAAATGAATTAGCCGAGAAGAATTTGGTACGTCGTCATCACGGTGGCGCATCACTATTAGAAAGCAGCGTCGTTAACGATTCATACGTTAACCGTAAGCAAAAAACTGCCAAAGAAAAAATGAAAATTGCACAGGCAATGGCTGAGCTGATCCCTGATGGTTCATCGCTGTTTATTGATATTGGCACTACGTCTGAAGCATTAGCGCGTGCATTATTAAATCACACCAATTTACGCATTGTGACCAACAATCTAAATGTAGCCACTATTTTGATGCAAAAACCCGACTTCAGAGTCATTGTTGCTGGTGGTGAAGTGCGTAATAAAGATGCCGGTGTCGTTGGCGAAGCAACCGTTGATTTTATCAAGCAGTTTAGAATGGATTTTGGCATTGTGACCATCAGTGGCTTGGATATGGACGGTTCATTATTAGACTTCGATTATCAAGAAGTGCGTGTAACACAAGCGATTATCGAATGTTCACAAGAAGTATTTTTACCGCTTGATCATACTAAATTTGGCCGTAATGCCATGGTGAACATTGGTAATATCAATCAGGTGAATAAACTATTTACCGACATTGAACCACCAGAAGAACTGGCTAAGTTATTACAATTACACCAAGTCGAGTCGATAGTCTGCGAAGCAAGTACTGAGAATTAACTATTTATAAAATTAGCTGTTAACGAATTAAATCATTAAGAGAAGGGAGTATCTCGTGATCCGTGTTGTGTTTAATCAAAAAGGTGGCGTAGGTAAATCTACGATCTGCAGTAATTTGGCGGCGATTGCTGCATCAGAAGGCAAGCGCACATTGATTATCGATTTAGATAGTCAATGTAATACCAGTGCCTATTTATTAGGAAATGATTACAAGGTTGATTTGAGTGTTGCTGAGTTTTTTGAGCAGACCTTAAATATCATCATGAAAGGGCGACCTTATTATGATTTTATTACCGCAACGGCATTCCCAAATCTATCTATCATGCCGGCATCGGAATTATTGGGTGAATTGATTGTTAAATTAGAACAACGTCATAAGATCTATAAATTACGAGATGCACTGGTGAAGTTAAGGCGTGATTATGATGAAGTGTATATCGATACACCGCCAGCCTTTAATTTTTATAGTTTGTCAGCCTTGATTGCTGCAGATAGCTGTTTGATTCCTTTCGATTGTGATGATTTTTCACGCCGAGGTTTATATAGCTTGTTAGCCAACATTGAAGAAACACGACAAGATCACAATGATAAATTACGTGTCGAAGGAATTGTGGTTAATCAGTTCCAAGGCCAAGCCAGCTTACCTAAAAAACTGGTTGCAGAACTAAGGGCTGAAGATTTACCGATCTTAAATACCCTGATCCACAGTTCTGTGAAAGTAAAAGAGTCACATAATATCTCCCAACCCTTGATCAATTGTGCTCCTAAGCATAAAGTGACGCTGCAATTTTGCGAGCTCTACGCTGAGATCTCTGCATAATTTCTACGCTGAGATAGGTTTCGGCATCATAGTTTAAACTACGCCAAGCGGTATTTGACGTAGTTTGAATCATTTTCCTAATACTCGCTTATTCGTACTAAGTGTGAGTATCTTTTATTAATAATCTTTAGATATAGTCGTGCTAAGTACGATTATATCTAAGTGGTAAGTAAGGTAGTTATGACTGTCAATATCAATGATTTAGAATCATTTTTCCGTAATATACAAAAAACCATTATCACTGCTTTTCAGGCTGAAGAAACCAGCGGCGAGTTTATCGCGGATAATTGGACTAGCCATTTAGGTCAGGGTACCAGTTGTGTATTACGTGATGGCGAGGTATATGAAAGTGCAGGTGTTAACTTTTCGATGGTGAGTGGTGATAAATTACCGGCTGCTGCATCGGCAAAACGCCCGCAATTTACCGGTATGTCATATCAAGCAATGGGAGTATCTGTGGTTGTTCATCCACGTAATCCACATGCACCGACAAGTCATGCGAATGTGCGTATGTTTATGGTGACTGATAATGAAGGTCAGCAGCATTGGTGGTTAGGTGGTGGCTTTGATTTAACACCCATCCATTTATATACCGATGATGCACATCACTTCCATACTGTAGCGCGTGACTCTGTTGCCCCATTTGGTGAAGACCTATATCCAAAATTCAAACAAGATGCAGATGAATACTTCTATATGCCGCACCGTGAAGAATATCGTGGTATTGGCGGCATTATTTATGATGATCTAAATGAATGGGATATCGACAAAAGCTTAAGCTTTATTGAGTCTGTTGCTAACGGTTATACCCAAGCATATGCACCGATTGTCGCTAAGCGTAAAAACCAACCATATACTGAGCAAGAGCGTCAATTCCAATTGTTCCGTCGTACCCGTTATGCTGAATTTAATTTGATTGTTGACCGTGGCACTATTTTTGGTTTGCAAAGTAAAGGCCGCACAAAATCAATTTTGATGTCGATGCCACCACTTGCCAGTTGGCACTATGATGATTTAGAGCCGCAGAACGAAGCGCAGCAAGCGTTAGTCGATGTCGTCACACAACCACAAGCGTGGGTATAGTATTTGATTTAAACCACGCTTAACACCGTGGTTTTTTTATGTCCTTCCTTTTTAGCAAACGGTGTCTTGTTTGCTATTCTTGTTAAATCCTAATGATAAAGTTGAAGTCATAATGAGAATTATAGTTTTATTGTTGATGTTATTGGTGCCTAGCCTTTCTTTTGCACAAGTATCTTCGCCACAAGCTGTTTCACCACAAATAGCGACCCAACAAGTAGTCTCACCACAAATTGAAAAGCTAAATCAGCTCGATAATGACATTTCGGTGTTATATAACGAGTCAAAAGACATGACTGGTACCGTCAGAGATGTCGTTCGTTTACAATTATTAAATAAAAATGATGCACTGCGAGAAGTGATTCAAGAGCTTATTGATGTGCGTACAGATGAGACTCATGGCATCTTGTTAAAGCAAGTTAATCAGCAGGTGGCGTTTATTGCAGATGCGTCAAAGTATCTGTTAAATAAGATCGCTACGACTGAAAAAACGTTAGAAAAAGAAACCAATGAAGGTAAATTATTAGCGCAAAAATCATTGGATGAATCTCGTCGTTTTTCAACGAGATTATTAGCCGACCAGTGGACCAACTATCAATGGTTGAAGTTACTCGATCAATCTGAACCAGCAAAAGAAAAAGCCTTAATTGGTGATATCGAACATCGCCTTGAGTTTATGTCAGCATCATTGGTCTTTGATAGCCAACAAAAAGACTTGTTGAACAAACAGCTTAAGTCGGCTACCGAAGGTGAGAAAACCACAATACAGTTAGAGCATATTATTGCCCTGCGTAAAGTAAATAATGATATCACTACGTTACAATTTTTAGTGACGCTTGCGGATAAAATGGCGCTAGACACCACGCAATATAAACAGCAGCTGTTTGAAGCGACAGGGACGATCACTGATGAGTTATTGAATGTTGATCTTATCTTGTCGATTGTATCGACTTGGGGTGAGAGCGCGGGTCAGTGGTTAGCTAATAATGCACCGGAATTATTGTTCAAAATACTGATCTTTGCCGCTATTATTTTAGGATTTCGTTGGTTGAAAAAACTAACCCGCACTATGGTTAAAAAAACCATTGCGTCACCTAATCTGAAATTATCTAAACTGATGCAAGACTTCTTTATCTCGATGTCGGGTAATATTGTGTTTGCGGTTGGTTTACTGATCGCATTATCACAAGTGGGTGTTGATTTGACGCCTATCTTAACTGGTTTTGGTGTTGCTGGTTTAGTGATTGGTTTTGCATTGCAAGATACTTTATCTAACTTTGCCTCGGGCATGATGCTACTGATTTATCGTCCATTTGATGAAGGTGACTTTGTTGAAGCTGGTGGTGTGTCGGGTAAAGTAGCTCATATGAGCTTAGTTAACACCACGATCAAAACTTTTGATAATCAAGTTATTATCGTGCCGAATAGTAAAATATGGGGTGATATCATTAAAAATATTACCCATGAACGTGTACGTCGTGTCGACATGGTTTTTGGTATTGGTTATAGCGATGATATCGCACTCGCGGAAACGGTGTTAGCTGATATTGTGCTGTCACATGCTTTGGTATTGAAGAATCCTGCAACAGTGATAAAGCTGCATACGTTAAATACTTCTTCGGTTGATTTTATTGTTCGCCCTTGGGTGAAAACTGAAGATTATTGGGACGTGTACTGGGATATCACCCGTGAAGTGAAGGTGCGTTTTGATAAAGAAGGTTTATCGATTCCATTCCCGCAGCAAGATGTACATTTACACATGGTAGGAAAGCCAGCAGAATAATTGTCAGGTTAAAATTGGATTTAATTATTGCCGTCGGTCTTAATTTGGACTGGCGGTAGTATCACTTCTATAATGAAATGGCTTGATGATTAATCGCAGTTGGAGAAATTCAGATGAATAAAATAGTGTTAATAATTCTGGCTATATTGTTACCACCTGTCGCTGTATTTCTTAATAATGGCGCGGGTAAAGACTTACTGATTAATATCTTACTTTGCTTCTTGTTTGTTATCCCTGGCGTACTGCATGCGCTTTGGTTAGTGCTGAAATAGGTATGGTGAAACTAGATATATAGAGAGACATTTAGCCATCACATCGAGAGCGCAGAGCATTTTTCGGGGGGTTATTAGGTTTGCGCTTCATGGGACCGAATATGTTTGGAAAAATCTTTAATAATTGCTGCCGTCGTCCCCCATATCGGATATTTCCCCCAAGGCATAAACATCACTTCTCGGTATTTTCCCTTAAATAAACTCTTTTCAATAATATGATTATCATCATCAAGTAAAAAAGCTAAGGGTACTTCAAAAATTTCATCGACTTCATTGGGATCAATTTTAGATTCATAATCACCATCGACTAAAGCCACGACAGGAGTGACATAATAACGGCTAACCGTGACTCTACTTGGTAAGGTACCCAGTACGGTGATTTTATGCGCTGGAATACCTATTTCCTCATGGGTTTCACGTAATGCGGTGGCAATTGATGAGCTATCGGTCTTTTCTGTTTTCCCACCTGGTAACGCTATTTGGCCACTGTGATGACGTAAATGCGATGCTCGGCGGGTGAGAATAAGATTAAGTTGCTGTTCTCGCTCAACAATAGGAAATAGCACTGCCGCGGGGGTAAATACTTTAGTTAATTTACTGATTGGTTCACGACTTGGTGATAGTACAAAGCGTGAAGTTAACGAATTAATATCCATATGCGTCCCTGCAACTGATTATGTTGAACCCGCGTAATTTAGCGCATCCACTGATTGATGGTGCTTAATTAACTAAAGTACGGGATGACTAATTTAAAGTATAGGTAATATTTTACCTAATTTATCAAATGTTTCTTGATATTCATCCTCAGCGACAGAGTCTGCAACAATACCACCGCCCGCCCAACAGTATATTTCACCGCGATCGCATAATAATGTGCGGATGGTAATACTGCTATCCATATGCCCATGTGCAGAAAGATAGCCAATGCTACCGCAATAGAGTGAGCGGCGATGCGGTTCTAATTCTTCGATAATTTGCATTGCGCGAACCTTAGGCGCCCCTGTGATCGAGCCACCAGGGAAGCACGCGCGTAATAATTCACTGGGTTGCTTGTCACTTGGTAGTCGGCCGGTAATAGTACTGACTAGGTGATGGACAGCTGGGAAACTTTCGATATCAAATAGTTTCGGTACGCTGACTGAACCGGGTACGGCAATTTTACCAATATCATTACGCAGCAAATCGACAATCATTAGGTTTTCGGCACGGTCTTTCTCAGCAATTTGTAATGCTTGCGCGTTTGCCTGATCAATTTGCGGGTCTTGACTACGTGGACGGGTGCCTTTAATCGGTTTAGTTTCAATAATAGCGTCTTTCACTTGAATAAAACGTTCCGGTGAAATAGACAATACTGCTTTATCTGCAAGGCGCATAAATGCCGAGAAGGGCGCTTTGTTATGCTGACTCAAGGTGCAGTAAGCTTGCCATTCATCGCCTTGGTATTGATTGTGAAAGCGCTGGGCTAAATTAATTTGATAGCAATCACCAGAGCGTAAGTAGTTTTGTATCTGAGCAAATTTCTGATGATATGCTTGCTTGGACATATTCGACTGCCAGCTGCTTTGTAATGCAAACTTGGTTGCCGTGCTATTTGTGACTGTATTTGTTAATGGTTCACCAACTCCAGACTGACTTAGCCAGTCATGGCGTTGTTGCCAAGCTTGTTCTGCATTGTCACTAAATTGTATTTGCCATGCTTGCTGTAATTTAATATCAATCACAATCGCCCAATCGTATAAACCCACCGCCATATCAGGGAAATGCAGATCATTGTTGGCTGTATTACCAATATTTTCAATGTTACGGCCAAGATCGTAACCAAAATATCCCAGTGCACCAGCAATAAAAGGTAATTCGATATCCTGGGTGTACGCTGATAACTCACCAATGAGTTGTTGCTTCAGAGTTTGCAGTACTGCAAATGAATCGTCGTCGGTAACGGTTGTGCCACTGGCTTGACTGATTGTGGTTTGCTTATCTTCTGTCACGAGGGTGGCGATAGGATCGGCAACAATAATATGGAAGCGACTATCAATGTGATCCGTCGAGCCTGACTCGAGTAAAATTGACCAAGGGGCGTGACTTAGCGGAGCAAAAAATGAGTGAATGCCGTTGCTAGGAAAGGCAATGGATTTTATTACAAGTGATTTCATTGGTACAGCATATCTCTAAATTTTGATGCGCGCAGATTATCACAAATAGGTCGATTAATCTTGATCGATATGGAGAGTCAAATGAAAATCGTGTTGCTATAAAGTTGTGATGCTGTTGTTATTTCGTATCTATTTCGCGTGTTTTTAGTGGAGAGAAGCGATCAGCAAAGGTATGATAGAGGTAGACTTAGAACCACATATTTTAGCGTTAACTATTTTGAGGCCGTTACAGCGTCTTAATCATGATAAATATAATAATCAGTTAGCACAGTGAGTAAGCAAAAGGGAGTTGACCATGAGTACAGTTATCCGTAAAGCGGACTTTATCGACAGTATTGCAGATTCACTACAATACATTTCATATTACCATCCGCTTGATTTCATCCAAGCAATGGAAAAGGCCTACAACGCAGAAGAAAGCCAAGCCGCTAAAGATGCGATTGCGCAAATTCTAATTAATTCTCGTATGTCGGCAGAAGGTAAACGTCCCATCTGCCAAGACACCGGTATTGTTACTTGTTTCGTTAAAATAGGTATGAATGTACAGTGGGAAACCGATCAAACAGTGCAAGAAATGGTTGATGAAGGTATTCGTCGTGGTTATAGCTTTGCAGGTAATCCTCTGCGCGCGTCGATTGTTGCAGATCCAGCTGGCGCCCGTAAAAATACCAAAGACAATACCCCAGGTGTTGTACACGTAGAAATGGTGCCAGGCGCGAAAGTAGAAGTGATGATCGCAGCAAAAGGCGGCGGTTCTGAAAACAAAAGTAAGATGGTGATGTTAAACCCATCTGATGATGTTGCCGCTTGGGTTGAGAAAACCGTACCGACTATGGGGGCAGGTTGGTGCCCACCGGGTATGTTAGGTATAGGCATTGGCGGTACAGCTGAAAAAGCCGCGGTAATGGCTAAAGAGTCATTGATGGAACCGGTTGATATCCATGAGCTGATGGCACGCGGCGCGGAAACGACCGATGAGAAAATGCGTTTAGACATTTTTGATCGTGTCAATAAACTCGGTATTGGCGCACAAGGCTTAGGTGGTATGGCGACGGTATTGGATATCAAGATCAAGTCTTGCCCTACACACGCGGCATCCAAACCGGTAGTAATGATCCCTAACTGCGCCGCGACACGTCATACCCACTTTACCCTAGATGGCTCAGGTCCGGCAGAATTGCATGTACCAAAATTAGAAGATTGGCCAGAAGTGGCGTGGGAAGTCAGTGATAGTGTTCGCCGTGTTAATGTGAATGACATTAAACCAGAGTCAGTACTGGAATGGAAAACAGGCGAAACGGTACTCTTATCTGGTAAGATTTTAACCGGTCGTGATGCGGCGCATAAACGTATCAAAGACATGTTAGATAAAGGTGAAGGTTTACCAGACGGTGTTGATTTCACTAACCGCTTTATTTATTACGTGGGTCCAGTTGACGCTGTAGGTGATGAGGTTGTCGGTCCTGCTGGTCCAACAACTGCAACACGTATGGATAAGTTCACCGATACTATGTTAGAACAGACGGGTTTATTGGGCATGATCGGTAAATCGGAACGTGGACCTGCAACGGTTGCAAGTATCAAGAAGCATAAGGCCGTTTACTTAATGGCTGTTGGTGGTGCTGCTTACCTAGTATCAAAAGCGATTAAGAAATCTCGTGTGGTTGCGTTTGAAGACTTAGGTATGGAAGCCATCTACGAATTTGATGTGGTTGATATGCCAATGACTGTTGCGGTGGATACTAACGGTGTATCTGCACATGTTGAAGGTCCAGCTATCTGGAAAATAAAGCTGAATGAATAAAGCTAAATAAATAAAACATAGTGATTCATTAGTGTTTTAAAAACTGTTTGAATATAAATAAAGCGGCAACTTAGGTTGGCGCTTTATTCATTTTTAACAGTGCTATATTTAAGGGAGTAGAGGATAAATATCGGCGCTCGTGTTTGCCTTTAACCCCGCTGATTAGGCTACTTACTAATGGGTATTTTAAATTTTATGGTCGTACAAAAATGCGAACCAAGGCAAGTTCAATACATTTGTTTCAAACATTTGTTTACATTGTGTTGACATTTCGTCCATCAGAACGTAATTTTAAAACGTACGTTTAAAAAGGGTTAATTATGGTTAGTAAGTTGGATACAAAAACTCGCATTCTAGATGCAGCCGAAAGCTTGTTCGCTGAACACGGGTTTTCAGATACTTCTTTACGCTTGATAACTACACGAGCAAGTGTGAATTTGGCGTCAGTTAATTATCATTTTGGTTCTAAGAAAGAATTGATTCAGGCGGTTATCGCCCGACATCTCGAACTCTTCATGCCCCTACTGAATGAGAAGTTAACAGCCTTATGTGCACAAGCTGAAAAACCATCCTTATTAGATGTGTTTAACAGTTTTGTTGACCCGCTATTAGCGTTAGAACAACAAAGTAAAAATGGTACCGTGATTTTTATGCAACTGCTTGGTCGAAGCTATACTGATGAGCAAGGGCATTTACGTTGGTACATAACAACGCATTACGGTGAAGTCTTAGCCAACATAACTAAGGCTTTATTGAAAGCAAACCCAGCGTTGTCATCGCAAGAGTTATTCTGGCGATTACATTTTACCTTGGGTACCGCAGTATTTACGATGGCTTCAAGCGGCGCATTAATGGATATTGCTAAAGCAGACTTTAATCAAGATATTGATGTCGAGGGACTAATTCGTAAAGTGATCCCTTATTTGGCATCTGGAATGAATACCTCAACTGAAACTACAAGCATGTAGATGCAATTCAGCTATTTGGATGTTGTGAAAACACCTCAAGGGTTGTAAATACAGCGTCAAAATAGTGAAACAAAAGGAAATCGTTATGAGCGCAATGAGTGAATTTAGAAAAAATAATATCACAGCACCATTATTTAAAGTGTTTAAGAAGATCTTGCCACCGCTTTCACAAACAGAGCAGGAAGCAATGGAATCTGGTAGTGTTTGGTGGGATGGTGATTTATTCGCAGGTAACCCTGATTGGAATAAAATGCTTAGCTATCCAACACCTAAGTTAAGTAAAGCTGAACAAAGCTTCATTGATAACGAACTTCAAACATTAATGGCAATGCTGGATGATTATAAAATTGTTCATGAAGACCGTGATTTACCAAAACCTGTTTGGGATTTCATCAAATCAAATGGTTTCTTTGCGCTTATCATTCCTACAGAATACGGCGGCAAAGCATTCTCGGCTTACGCTAACTCAACAATTGTAACCACGATTGCAACGCGTAGTTTATCTACAGCGGTAACGGTAATGGTGCCTAACTCATTGGGTCCTGGCGAATTACTTGCACATTACGGTACACAAGCAGAAAAAGATCGCTGGTTACCAGGTCTAGCAAACGGTACTGAAGTACCATGTTTCGCACTGACTGGACCTGAAGCGGGTTCTGATGCTGGTGGTATTCCAGATATGGGTCGCGTTGTTAAAGAACAGTTTGAAGGTAAAGAAACACTGGGTATCCGCGTATCGTGGAGCAAGCGTTATATTACCTTGGCACCCGTTGCCACTGTGCTTGGTCTGGCATTTAAGCTCCAAGATCCGGATGGCCTAATTGGTGATACGCTTGATATCGGTATTACCTGTGCGTTAATTCCAACTTCACACGAAGGTGTTGAACTCGGTGACCGTCATTTCCCAATGGGTCTGGCATTCATGAACGGTACTACTTATGGTGATGATGTATTCATTCCACTCGAGTGGGTTATCGGTGGGCCTTCAATGGTCGGTAAAGGCTGGCGTATGCTGGTTGAGTGTCTATCTGCTGGCCGTGGTATTTCTTTACCTGCGCTTGGTACAGCATGTGGTCATTTAACTGCACGTATGACGGGGGCTTACTCATTCGTGCGTAAACAGTTCGGTCTATCAATTGGTAAATTTGAAGGTGTGCAAGAGTCTCTAGCACGTATTGGTGGCTTAACTTACCAACTTGAAGCCGCACGTAAATTCACTACCGGTGCTCTAGACTTAGGTCAAAGCCCTGCGATTGTCACTGCTATTTCTAAATATCACATGACTGAAATGGCACGTACAGTTATTGATGATGCGCTTGATATTCAAGCGGGTAGTGGTATCCAATGTGGTCCTAAAAACTACCTGGCACACGCTTATTGGGGTATTCCTGTTGCAATTACGGTTGAGGGTGCAAACATCCTTACACGTAACTTAATGATCTTTGGTCAAGGTGCAACACGTTGTCATCCATACGTACTTGGTGAATTACAAGCAGCTGCCAATCCAAATGAAAAAGAAGGTCTAGAGCAATTTGATGAGTTGTTATTTAAGCACATCGGTTTTGGTACTAAAAACTTCTTTGGTGCATTAGGTCAAGGTCTAACTGGCGGCGCATTAAATTCGGCTCCAGTATCAGGTCCAACGAAGAAATACTACAAGCAACTTACGCGCATGAGTAAAGCATTAGCATTGTGTGCTGACGTTTCTATGCTGGTACTTGGTGGTGACTTGAAACGTCGTGAAATGATTTCGGCTCGTTTAGGTGATGTACTAAGTAACCTGTACCTTGCATCTGCAACGTTGAAACATTTTGAAGAACAAGGTCGTCAAGCTGAAGATCTACCTATGCTATCTTGGGCTATCGAACGTAATTTGTTTGAAATTGGTAAAGCATTTACTGGTTTCTTCCAAAACTTCGGTAACAAAGCTATCGCCGGTACATTGAAAGCAGTGGTATTCCCATTCGGTATCAACTACAAAATGCCTGCTGATGATATTTCAAAAGAAATCTGTGAAGTATTGCTTAAACCAAGCGAAGCGCGTGATCGTCTAACGCACCTTTGTTATGTTGGTAATGAGAATGATGCCAACACAGCTATCTATGATATGGAATCTGCATTCCAAGCTATGTATAAAGTACAGCCTATCGAGAAGAAAATCGCGATTGCTGCATCTAAAGGTACATTGCCACGTAAGCTAGCTGCAAAAGTTGCTGCGCCACTTGCTGTAGAGAAAGGTATCATTACCCAAGTTGAAGCGGATGAGTTATTAGCTGCTGATGCATTACGTTTTGCTGCGATTAACGTTGACTCATTCACAGCTGAAGAGTTTGCGGGTATTTCAAAAGTAACAAAAAACGATAAAGTTGCTTAATTTAACGATTAACAACAGGTTAAAAATCTAGCTTAAGGGTTAGATTTTTAATAAAGAATAAAAAACCGAGGCTATATTATAATAGCCTCGGTTTTTTTATGTCTGTTTATTTTCTACAAGCTAACTAAATTAAAAAGTTAAACTTGTAGATAAATCGACTTATTTTACCGTTAGGATCTTGCTGGTATTGGTTGAACCAATTGTATCCATTTTATCACCTAACGTTAGCAAGATGATGTCACCTGCTTTAACTTGGCCAGTCTCTTTAAGTACCGCGTAAGTACCTTCAACGATTTGCTCTTGGCTTAGCCCTTCAGTATTAAACTGTAATGGTGTTACACCACGGTATAATGCTGTTGCGTTTAGGGTCTTCTGATGTGGAGACAGTGAGAAAATTGGTAAGCCAGAACTAATGCGTGACATTAATAATGGTGTTGTACCTGACTCACTTAATGCCACAATCGCTTTAACACCGGTAAGGTGGTTCGCTGCATACATCGTCGACATCGCAATCGTTTCTTCGATTGAATCGAAAGTGTAATCAATACGGTGATTCGATACATTGATGCTTGGGTGCGTTTCTGCGCCTAAACATACTTCGGCCATAGCCTTAACAGTCTCTACTGGGAAATCACCGGCAGCAGTCTCTGCAGACAGCATTACGGCATCTGTACCATCAAGTACCGCATTTGCCACGTCCATGACTTCGGCACGGGTTGGCATTGGGCTGGTGATCATTGATTCCATCATCTGTGTTGCCGTAATAACCACACGGTTATACTTACGTGATAAGTTGATCAACGATTTCTGAACACCAACTAATGCTGCATCGCCAATCTCAACGCCTAAATCGCCACGTGCAACCATGATTGCATCAGAGGCTAGGATGATCTCTTTCATGCTTTCTTTTGTTGCAACAGTTTCTGCACGTTCTACTTTGGCACAGATTTTTGCATTTGAACCTGCAGCACGCACCAATTCACGCGCATAATTGATATCGCTGCCATTACGTGGAAAAGATACCGCAACAAAATCAACGTCAATTTTTGCCGCTGTAATAATGTCTGCTTTGTCTTTATCTGTTAGCGCTTCAGCTGATAGTCCGCCGCCTTGCTTATTGATGCCTTTATTATTTGATAATGGACCCGCCACTGTTACTTCAGTGTGGATCTGCTGGCCGTTAATTTCGATTACTTTTAATTGTACGCGACCATCGTCAAGTAGCAGTACATCACCGGCGAATACATCACTTGCCAGTTCTGGATAATCGATACTCACGCATTGGTTATTACCAGCGGTTTTATCAAATGTTGCATCTAGACAGAATTTGTCACCAAGGTTTAAATGAATTTTACCTTCAGCGAATTTAGATACACGAATTTTAGGGCCTTGAAGATCACCTAAAATAGCCACGTGTTTGTTATGTTTTTTGGCTATCGCACGTACGTCTTCCGCACGTTTGATATGGTCTTCGGCGTTACCGTGAGAAAAGTTCATACGTACCATATTGGCACCAGCAAGAATAATTTTTTCTAGATTATTATCACGATCTGTTGCTGGACCTAAGGTGGTTACAATTTTAGTACGACGTAACATAATGACTCCATATGAATAATGAGATGATTGATTTTATTGATAGGGGATATAAAAATGGCCACAAACTGTGGCCATTTTTATATTAATCTATTTTGTTAAAGCGTGAATCTTTGATTGCCGATTTCACTTTTTTCAAGTTCTCGCGGAATTTATCTCCTCGACGTAATGTAAAACCGGTTGCGAGTACATCGACAAGGACTAACTGGGCTACACGTGATGCCATTGGCATATATACGTCGGTATCTTCCATCACATCAAGTGAGATAACTAAATTTGAATATTCAGCTAACGGTGAATTTTGTGCTGTGATACCAATAACAATGGCATCATTTTCTCGTGCTAGTTTAGCGACATCGACCATACTCTTAGTACGGCCTGTGTGTGAGAACAATACCACCACTGAGTCTTCAGTACTGTTAATTACGCTCATGCGTTGCATCATGATGTCATCAAAACAAATAACAGGTACGTTAAAGCGGAAAAATTTATTTTCAGCGTCACGGGCAACAGATGCAGAAGCCCCTAAACCAAAGAACGAGATCTGTTTCGATTGAATAAGCAGATCAACCGCTTTATTAATGACTTCTGGATCCAAGCTATTTTTTGCAGCATCTAAGTGGGCGATTGTCGTTTCAAAAATCTTTTGTGTATAAACTTCTGGACCGTCGTTGGCCTCTACATTTCTGTTTACGTAAGGGGTACCGTTAGCTAAGCTTTGTGCTAAGTGTAATTTAAAATCAGGGTAGCCTTTAGTATCTAAACGACGGCAAAAACGGTTTACTGTTGGTTCACTTACATCTGCGACCTTGGCAAGCGTCGCAATACTTGAATGAATAGCAGATTGCGGAGATTCTAGAATAACATCAGCAACCTTTTTCTCAGACTTACTGAATATTTCTAAATTTTGGATAATTTTTTCGAGCATACTCATGATATTTTCCTGGCAAGCTCCGCAATGGGCGCATGATGAAAGTGATTAAGATAAATGCAAATCTATAGCGGCATTATAAACCTTACTGAATATTTATTACGTCAATTATGTAAAAAATATGAACTAAGTCGAACTATTATTACATTTTTTCCTCATTTTTAGCATCGTTTAAGCGATTTTTGTGACTTTATTACAGTCAAAGGTGCTTAAGTAGCATAAACATAATGTAAATGCTGATTTTAAAAGCAGAGAATATGTAAGATTATAACTAATTATAGTCGTAATATTTTTTCAAAATAGTAAGAAACTTGCATCAAAAATCATGTGCTATACCTACAGTAACGAGTATTCATTAATTAGGGAGCATTTTATGATCAGTACTTTTGATATGTTCAGTATTGGTATTGGGCCATCGAGCTCACATACCGTCGGCCCTATGCGCGCAGCGTTTGATTTTTTACAACACCTAAAAGCACTCGATAATCGACAACCTATTTTAGGTATTAATGCTGCACTATTTGGTTCGTTAGGGCAAACAGGGCTTGGCCATGGCAGTGATATTGCGGTTACTCTAGGGTTAGCCGGACATGAGCCGGACAAGATAGATTCAGAACAAGTGGCGTTAATATTAAAACAGATAGAGCAGCAACAAGGACTTACTATTAGTGATATTGGTTTTGTGCCTTTTAATCGGGCCGAGAACATTATATTACATCAGCATAAAACCTTGTCTTATCACAGTAATGCGATGACGATAACGGCACTTAGCAGCGATGAAATTGTGCTCACAAAAACCTATTATTCGATTGGTGGTGGTTTTATTCTTGATCATGAACATATTGAGCAGCCACTGGAAGAAAATGCGAAGACCCCGCCTAAATATAAATTTGATAGCGCAGATGAACTACTTGCCACATGCCGTTTACATGGTTTATCGATCGCTAAATTGATGTATGAAAATGAACGCCAATTAAATTCCGATGCGGTTATCGATGAAAAATTATTACAACTTTACCACGTTATGGTGGATTGTATTCATCGTGGCTGCCGTAATGAAGGTATTCTACCGGGGGGATTAAACGTTCGCCGCCGAGCGCCAGGCTTGTTTGAAAAGTTACAAGCACCGGAAGCAAAGGATGATACTTTCCATGGGATGGATTTTGTTAATATGTACGCGATGGCGGTGAATGAAGAGAATGCTGCTGGGGGGCAGGTCGTCACAGCGCCGACCAATGGCGCTGCGGGTATTATTCCTGCGGTGATGTATTTTTATGATCAATTTGTCAGTCCGTTAACGGAAGATAAAATAAAAACGTATTTGTTGACCTGTGCAGCGATTGGCACTCTGTATAAGAAAAATGCCTCTATTTCTGGCGCGGAAGTGGGCTGTCAAGGTGAAGTAGGTGTCGCTTGTTCAATGGCGGCCGCGGGGTTAACCGCTATTCGCGGCGGCACGTTAGAGCAAATCGAACACGCCGCTGAGATTGGCATGGAGCATAACTTGGGATTAACCTGCGACCCAGTTGCGGGGTTGGTTCAGATCCCTTGCATTGAACGTAATGCGATTGGCGCTGTGCAAGCCATAAACGCCTCGCGTATGGCGCGTATGGGCACTGGCGATCACAAGGTATCACTTGATCAGGTGATTAAGACCATGAAAGCCACTGGTGATGATATGAAGAATAAATACAAAGAAACATCGAAAGGTGGTTTAGCAATTAATGTGACGGTCTGTTAATCGGATTATGAATAGAGATCGTTAATAAAAAATATTAAGAGGGGTTACTGCTATGCCCGAGGTTATTACGATTTAAACGTCATGCCAAGTGTTGAAAACGAACCGCGAGTACGGCCTAACTTGTCATAAGTAATATTGTTACGTGAGCGACTACGGATAATTGTATCGGTCAGTCGTTTGGTATTGCGTAAATTGAGCTCAATGAGCTTGCCATTCACATCATTCAATTCTTGGCATTGGGTGAGCTCGGCTTCAATTTGTTGCTTTTGTGGTAGATAGGTAGAAAGTAATGCTGCAGCATCCGCATGCTGGCTAATTTTGACATCAAGCTCGGCAATCTGGATTATTCTCTGTTGCTTATCTTGACTGAGCTTTTCTAGGGCTGTGACATCGCGTGACTCTAACGCTGATTTTTCAGCAGTTAATAGAGCCTGTAGTTGTTCTACATAAGATGCTTGTAGAGCAAGCAATTCTGTCAATGCTGTCATTTGTATTTATAGTGCACTGGTTAAGAGAGTAAAGATTCGAAGTTAGACATGTTCTTTGCTAATTTATTAGCATCTACTTGATAGCTACCATCAGCAATGGCTTTTTTCAAACTTTCGACTTTTGACTCATTAACCGGTGTACCTTGAGCTAAATCATGTTCCATAGCGGTCAAATTTTTGGCTTGTGATGTTATATTAACCGAGTCACCTTGTGCTACTCGTCGCGGTGAAGTTTGAGCTGAGTTACCACTATTTACGTTGGCTTTCTGCTGCGTGCTTCTCGCTTGATCAAGCTGGAGACTACGACTATTTAAATTGGTTAAATTTATGGCCATTTTTTTACCTATTGAATAGTAAACAGGTGTACTAAAATATTATCGACTCATGATAATAAAACTTTAGCATAATTTAATAGTTTATTTGAATTACGCCAGCTGCTTGGACAATGCCTGAAACGATTCGTTTCGATTTGCTGTTACGTACATTGATTTTCTCACCAAGAATACCGTTAGACAAGGCTAAACCACCCGTTTTTACAGTCAAATTTCCCACTGAACTGGTAATTGTAACGCTTTCACCTTTACACACAAGACAAATATCCCGTGTTGAGATCATTTGCTCTCCCGCGAGTTGTCTTTTTAGGCGAGCTCTATTTACAAAGGCTAAATCAGAAATATAACCCGAGCGTAATAATACTCGGTTCATATATTCTATTTTAGTATTGTTTTTAGTTAATAGGCTGCCTTTTGATAAAGGCCGGTTGCTTACGACAACCGGAACTAGTCGAATTATCTTTACTGGAACATGAACCTGCCAATTCTCAGCGTCATCACAACGAATTCGAACTGTTGCCGTGCGTTTTAAGCTTTTATTGCCTACTAACACTGCCGAGATATTACCTTCACACTGAGTTACTGTTATCCTGCGGTCAATTTTGCTTACTTCTATGCTTACTCTTTCATTTTCAGTGCTAATTAGTTGCGCTTTGATAAAAGATTCCGCAAACTTCTCAAGCGCTTGATGTTTATCCGTTGTTGCATAGGCAAGTGGGGTATAACTTATGACACTAAAGCAATAGAACAGCAGCAACGAGAAAATATATTTAAGCATTTAGGTTTCTAAGCCGATATAAGATGAAAGACTGCGTATAAAGTAATTTAAAAGCCAAATTTTTGACTGCTTTATCGCGTAGACTCTCAATTGAATTAAATAATATAGTGGTAAGCAATATTTAAGCCACGTTGATAATAAGTTACATTTACCTGGGGATGGATAATGGCAGGATTACTCGATACGGTCAATCAGCGCACACAGTTGGTAGGACAGAACCGTCTAGAACTACTTATGTTCCGCTTAAACGGGCGTCAGCGTTTTGGTATCAATGTATTTAAAGTAAAAGAAGTACTGCAATGTCCGCCATTAACTATTTTACCTAAGCTTAATAGTGTTGTACGCGGTGTTGCACATATACGTGGTAATACAATCTCGGTAATTGACTTAAGTTTAGCTACGGGTGGTCGTCCTATTGAGGATTTGAGCAAAGCGTTTATTATTATTTCGGAATACAACCGCTCAGTGCAGGGCTTTTTAGTATCAAGTGTTGAACGTATTATTAATATTAATTGGGAATCAATTTTACCACCGCCAAAAGGCACTGGTCGCTTTAGCTATTTAACTGCGGTTACTGAAGTTGATAACGAATTAGTTGAAGTGCTTGATGTAGAAAAAATTCTGCATGAAGTTGCACCCGTAAGCATGGACGTTAGTGAGGCTGTACTAGAGGGAGCAACGAAAATTGATAAGAAAGCGATTGAGAAAGTAATTTTGGTTGTGGACGATTCAAGTGTGGCACGTAATCAGATTAAGAAGGCGGTCTCTGATCTTGGTTTTAAGATCGTATTAGCCAAAGATGGTCGCGATGGCTTAAATAAATTACGCGAAATGGCCGTTGACGGTCAAATTACGAATCAAGTCGCGTTAATGATCTCGGATATAGAGATGCCAGAGATGGATGGCTATACCTTAACTGCAGAAGTCAGGAACGATAAGTCATTAAATGATTTATACATTATTTTGCATACATCATTAAGTGGTGTGTTTAATCAGGCAATGGTAACTAAAGTAGGTGCGAATGACTTTATTGCTAAATTTAATCCTGATGAACTTGCTAGTGCGGTATTAAAAGCGGTAAAAGCAGCAGACCCGAGCTAGGTGAACTGTAATATTGAATACATATATTTTTATAGAGAAAGTTGAGTAAAAAATAGTGCAAACATTGTCAAATGAAGTCTATACCCGTTTTAGTGAATTTCTTGAGATTCAGTGCGGTATTGTATTAGGGCAAAATAAACAATATTTAGTTAAAAGTCGTTTATTGCCGTTATTAGCGAAACATAAGATGACAAGTTTAACTGAGCTAGTACAAAAATCGATGACTATGTTAGCGCGTGATTTACGTAATGATGTTATTGATGCGATGACTACCAATGAAACACTATGGTTTCGTGATGTTTATCCATTTGAATATTTACAAGCTAAGATCTTACCTGAGTTTATCAATAAAGGTCAGTCGGTAAAAATTTGGTCAGCGGCATCGTCGTCTGGCCAAGAAGCATTTTCAATTGCGATGTCTGCAATTGAAACACAAGAAAAACTAAAACGTTTAGTGAAGCCTAACGTGCAAATTGTCGGTACTGATATTTCTCCGACCATGATTAAGCACTGTAAAGAAGGGGTTTATGATCGCTTGGCACTTGGTCGTGGCTTGTCTCCGGAGCGTAAACGTCAGTTTTTCACTGCATTACCTGATGATAAAATGAAGGTGAACCGTGAAGTTCAACAACACACTTCATTTCGTGAAATTAATTTGTTAGAAAGTTACGCTTTGTTAGGTAAGTTTGACATTATCTTTTGTCGTAACGTACTGATTTACTTTTCACCAAAGATTAAAAGTCAGATCCTGAATCAATTTGCAGCCTCATTAAAACCAGGCGGCTATTTATTCTTGGGTGCTTCTGAATCGTTAACTGGCTTAACCGATAAGTTTGAAATGGTTCGTTGTAATCCTGGCATTGTATATAAGCTAAAATAGCCTATTTTACGGCGAGTTAGTGTGTGAACATGGATGTTCATTTATTCGCGGTGTTGATCATTATTTAGCGTCAAAAATCTGTTTTTTCAACCTTTCATTTCTACTCTCTATTGTCCCCCCTTGTTTTAGTTTATTTTTCACATTATTTTTAATTTAAATAATAGTTGGTTAAGCTATTGTTTTTTAATTTAAATAAAACTTTAACCTTCTGTTTTTGATAATATACATTCACTAGTTATAATTGTGGCATATATGTTGCTTTTATCATTTCTATCATCGTAATTATCATGTGATTGATTACGATATAAATGTTTAGGAGACGCTCATGGCTATTAATTTTGATAATGCATTAGGTATACACCAATACTCTGTCGGCGTAAGAGAACGACGCGCCGAAGTGCTAGCGAGTAATATTGCCAATGCTGACACGCCAGGTTTTAAAGCCAAAGATTTAAGCTTTAAAGATGCGCTAGCAAGCGCTACCCAAGGTACTAAGTTTAATTTATCAAAAACCAGTGAGCGTCATATATCAGGCGGCAGAGGTATTGCGTCTGATGTGCAATTTAGAGTGCCTAACCAACCCGATACCGGTGACGGTAATAGCGTTGATGTACAAACTGAACGTGCTAGTTTTATGGAAAATAGCATGGAGTATCAGGCGTCACTGTCTTTCTTAAGCAGCAAAATTCAAACTATGCGCAAGGCAATTAAAGGACAATAATTATGAGTTTATTTCGAGTCTTTGACGTTGCCGGATCGGCAATGAGTGCACAATCGGTACGGTTAAATACCACAGCCAGTAATCTTGCTAACGCAAATAGTGTGAGTAGTAGTGCTGGTGAAACCTATAAAGCACGCTATCCAATCTTTCAAGCGCAATTAGATCAAGCAAATGCTGCTCAAAATGAAGCAGTTGGCGTGAATGTTGCAGGGATTGTAGAGAGTGATGCACCATTAGTGAATGAATTTAATCCTAATCATCCTTTAGCGGACGAAAATGGTTATGTATATCGTCCGAATGTAAACGTAATGGAAGAGATGGCAAACATGATTAGCGCATCTCGTTCATACCAGACTAACGTGCAAATAGCTGAATCTGCTAAACAAATGTTAAATAAGACATTAACGTTAGGTCAAGGTTAATAGAGGTATTTGGTTGTGACGACAATTAATAATAGCAATAACATAGCTGACTTTAGCAGTCAGTTTAAAACGGAAAAAAAGGATGCGGCAGAGCAGGCGGCAGAAACTACCCGCAAAGAGCTCGGCCAAGAAGATTTCTTCTCATTACTAACACAAGAACTGGCTTATCAAGACCCGTTCAAACCGGTAGAAAACTCGGAAATGGTGGCGCAAATGGCGTCATTTACCACCGCCGATGGTATTTCTAAAATGGACAGTAAGTTTGAGCAATTAAATACCATCATGAGCTCGAACCAAGCACTGCAAGCGTCGAGCTTAGTGGGCAGCAAGGTGTTGGCACCGGCATCATCGGCATTTCTATCTGCTGGTGAGAATGTATCTGGTCGTATTGATTTACCTCAGAATGCACCTAATATGCGTTTACAAATCGCCAACCAAGTTGGTGAAGTCGTTAAAGTCATCGATATGGGTGAACAAGAAAGTGGTACTGTTGCCTTTGATTGGGACGGTACTGATATGAACGGCAATAAAGTGGCGGAAGGAAGTTACCGCTTGAAGGCATCAGCGTCAATCGACGGCAATGCACAAGACCTGAAGATCTCGAGTTTCCAGCATGTTGAAAGCGTTAACATTGGTAATACCGGTGCCGGTATTATGCTGAACTTGAAAGGTATGGGTAGTTTGCCACTGAGCCAAGCAACAGAAGTTGCTGCAAATAAAACTAATTAAATTTATCGAATAAGGAAGTCTTATGTCATTTAACATCGCCTTGAGTGGGATCAACGCTGCTCAGAAAGACCTTAATACAACGGCAAATAACATTGCTAACGTTAACACTACAGGTTTTAAAGAGTCTCGCGCTGAATTTGGTGATGTTTATGCAACATCGATTTTCTCAAATGCTAAAACATCGGTAGGTAATGGTGTTGCAACTGCACACGTTGCTCAGCAATTCCAGCAAGGTAGCTTAAATTTTACTGAAAACTCGCTTGATTTAGCGATTAACGGTAACGGATTTTTTGTTATGTCAGATGGCCTTGAAACAATGGACCGTAACTATACGCGTGCTGGTGCATTCAAGCTTGATTCGAATAGTTTTGTGACCAATTCGGCGGGTAACTACCTGCAAGTTTATGATGTCAATGATGATGGGTCTCCAAAAGCCGTGAGTATGGCGTCAACAAAACCGCTGCAAATTCCCGATACAGCGGGTGTGCCTGAAAAAACAGGAAACGTTGATATGACCATGAATTTACCGGCGACGTCACCAGGATTAGATCCAACGAGCTTTGACCCTACAGATAGTGCCACGTTCACTTCAGCGACCTCGGTTTCTATCTATGATTCACTTGGCGAATCACATACCTTATCTACTTATTATGTCAAAGATGGTTCAGCGGGTGCGCCAGCAAACTCTTGGCTAGAATTTAACTATGTGGATGATAAGCCACTTGACGTGGTCGGTGGTCAAGCGATTGCGGCAGCACCTGGTGCCCCGGCAAAACCGAGTGCAACACGTTTAACGTTTGATTCATCAGGTTTATTACAATTACAAACACCCGTCGCAGCGCAAACTGTTGCACTTGGTGCGATCTTAACAAATGGTGCGGATACTACGCAGACCGTTAATTTAAATTTTAATAACCCTACCCAGTTTGCTTCTTCATTTGAAGTCTCAAAATTAGAGCAAGATGGTGCGACAGTTGGTCGATTAACAGGTATTGATATTGGTCCTGAAGGTATGGTTGTGGCTAGTTACAGTAATGGTCGTAATGATAAACTGGGCATGGTTGCTATGGCTAAATTTGCCAATGAGCAAGGTTTAAGCCAAACTGGTGACACTGGCTGGCGTCAATCACAGCTATCAGGTGATGCTATTGCCGGTAAACCCAATTCAGGTACGTTTGGTAAGATTAACTCATCAGCCTTAGAGCAGTCTAACGTAAACTTGACTAGCGAGCTGGTTGACTTAATTACGGCACAACGTAACTATCAAGCTAACTCAAGAACATTAGAAGTGAATTCTAAACTGCAAGATACGGTATTACAGATCCGTTAATCTAATGGGCGATTAAGCCATATAATAAGCGGATGTAAGCATTATTTAAACAATCGCAGTAATAGCTATTTTGATAAAAAGCCATCCTATTTAGGGTGGCTTTTTCATTTTGGCACTTTAATTGCTTTATCACTGGTATTAGACCGGTAATTAACGATTCCAACCAAAAGTGACAGAGGATTGACGAATGGACAATATGCTTTATATCTCGATGTCGGGTGCCAAAGAAAATATGAATGCATTGGCTGTTCGTGCCAATAATATCGCCAATGTGAATACACATGGTTTTAAATCTGACTTTGAACAAGCGCGTTCAATGCAAGCTTTTGGTGAAGGTCTGCCAACACGGGTATTTTCTATTACTGAAAGTCCGGGGCAAGATTTTACCGGTGGTGCACTGCAACAAACTGGTAATGCGTTGGATGTTGCAATCCAAGGTGACGGTTGGTTGAGTGTACTTGATGATAAAAACCAAGAAAGCTATACCCGCAGTGGCAGTTTACATATGAGTCCTACCGGTGAATTATTAACATCATCGGGTCGTCCTGTTATTGGTGAAAATGGTCCGATCGTGATCCCGACACCGATTGAACAAATCCAAATCCATGCCGATGGTCGTATTGAGATCCGTCCGCAAGGGGCTCCGGCAAATGCATTGGAAGAAGTTGACCAACTAAAATTGGTTAATCCAGATGTACGAAATTTAGTTAAAGGCTACGATGGTATGTTTCGAAAAGCCGATGGTACGCCAGCGGTCGCCGATTTGAATGTCCAAGTAGCAGGTGGTGCATTAGAAACCAGTAATGTAAGTGCTGTTGGTGAACTCACCGGAATGATTAATTTGCAACGTCAATTTGAGATGCAGATAAAAATGATGAAAACAGCAGAAGAAAATGACAAAGCATCAGACACGCTATTACGTGTGAGTTAATTTTCATTGATGAGCCCACAAACAGTATAAATTTGACGAGGAAAGCGTTATGAATCCAGCATTATGGATCAGTAAAACTGGCTTAGAAGCACAGCAGACAAACATTTCAACCATCTCAAATAACTTGGCCAATGCCAGCACGGTTGGTTTTAAGAAAGAACGCGCAATTTTTGAAGATTTACTGTATCAAGCGGTTAATCAGCCGGGTGGTCAATCATCGCAAAATACTAAATTACCTTCCGGTTTAATGGTTGGCTCTGGTGCACGTGTTGTAGCTACCCAAAAAGATCACTCGCAAGGTAACATGCTCACCACTGATAACTCTCTGGATTTAATGGTCAGTGGCCGAGGTTTTTTCGAAATTGAAATGCCTGATGGTACCACGTCATATACTCGTAACGGTCAATTTACCTTAAATGATGAGGGTATTATTGTTACTCCGGGTACGGGTTATCCATTACAACCGCAGATCCAAATTCCCGCCGATGCCCAGACCATTACAGTATCGGAAGATGGTGAGATCTCAGTCAGTCTACCAGGTCAAACTAACAATCAAACGGTTGGGCAGATGAATATTTCTGATTTTGTTAATCCAGGTGGTTTACAGCCGATTGGACAAAACATGTTTATTCAAACGGGTGCGAGTGGTGATCCTGTGCAGGGGTTACCAAGTAATGAAGGTCTGGGTAAATTAGTACAGGGCGCTATTGAAACATCCAATGTAAATGTGACGGAAGAGTTAGTAAACTTGATTGAAAGTCAGCGTGTTTACGAAATGAATTCAAAAGTAATATCAGCGGTTGATGAAATGTTAAGTTACACCAATCAACAGCTATAACGTAGCTACTAACAGTTAACCGTTCACTATTATCATCGAGAGTCGTCATGCGTAATTTTATCTTTGCTGTTTTTGTTCTTATGCAACTTGCTGGTTGTACATCTTTAGTTAAAGTAAAAGAAAATGTGGTCGCTAAAAATGCGGATGCCACCAAAACTGAAGATGTTGACGAGCCTGCGGATGTGAATGAAACACCACAGCAAGATTCACCTGACTATGCGCCAATTGTACCTGATGATAACCCAGTACAAGCGAAAGTAACGGGATCGTTATTTAACCCGCAATACAATAATAATATTTTCTCGGACATTAAAGCACGTCGAGTCGGTGATATTATTACCGTGACGTTAACAGAATCAACCAGCGCCAAAAAACAAGCCAGCTCTAATCTAGGTAAAGATAATTCGTTTGAATTAGACCCGATCAGCCTTGGCGGCCAAGATGTCGTTATTGGTGGTTATACAATTGAAGGCAGTTTGAATCAAACTAGCTCTTTTTCAGGTAATGGCTCGGCCGATCAAAGTAACAGCTTGGAGGGTAATATCTCGGTGACTGTTGTGCGTGTTTTACCAAATAATAACTTGGTTATTCGTGGTGAAAAATGGCTGATGTTGAATAATGGTAATGAATTTATTCGTCTTACTGGCTTATTGCGCCCACAAGACGTAGATGCTGAAAATAAAGTGGATTCGTCATTGATTGCTAATGCACGTATTCAATATGGCGCCATTGATGATTTAGGCAAGGCTCAAGTGCAAGGTTGGGCAACGCAATTCCTTAATGGCAATAAATGGCCTTTCTAAAAAAGCATATCTAAATGACGTCTGGGTATGATATATCCAGGCCCTGTGTGTAAATTACATCTTGGTATGACAATTGCTTTTAGCTATATAACGCACATTATTTAGCGGTTGTCATAATTTTGGCAGTGGAACATTGTCAACTAAAATAATGACAATTCTTATAACACAGGTTATCTAGATGAAATTATCAATTCCTATTAAGTTACAACAAAACATACTACTCGCTATGAGTATTGTCTTATTAAGCTTTTTTGTGCTCACTATTAATTCTGCACATGCGGCACGTATTAAAGATATTAGCTCAGTGCAAGGCGTCCGAGATAACCAATTAATTGGTTATGGCCTAGTGGTTGGTTTACCTGGCACGGGGGAAAAAAGTAACGCGTTCTCAGAACAAAGTTTTAAAACAATGCTGAATAATTTCGGTATTACCATGCCTGAAGGTGCAAAGGTTAAGATTAAAAATGTTGCGCCTGTTGCGGTGAGTGCGGTATTACCGGCATTTACCAAACCGGGTCAAACTATCGATGTGACTGTTGCCGCTATCGGTGAAGCAAAAAGTTTACGTGGCGGTTTACTACTACAAACTTTTCTAAAAGGTGCTGATGGCCAAGTGTATGCGTTAGCACAAGGTAGTCTGGTTGTTGGTGGTCTCGGTGTCGAAGGCCGAGATGGCTCTAAAGTGACGATTAATACCCCAACTGTTGGTCGTATTAGTAGTGGTGCTATTGTTGAAAAAGAAATTGCGAATCCATTTGGTGATGGCGATTACCTGACATTCAACTTACATCGTGGTGACTTCTCTAACGCCAAGCGTCTTGCTGATTCAATCAATAACCTTGTTGGTCCTAATACTGCTTATCCCATGGATGCGACATCAGTACGTGTGCTTGCCCCGCGTGATATTTCGCAGCGAGTGGCTTATTTAGCCACATTAGAAAACCTTGAATTAAAAATGGCCGATGAATCGGCCAAAATTATTGTTAACTCACGTACTGGTACGATTGTAATCGGTCAAAATGTACAGCTTAAACCGGCAGCGATCACCCATGGTGGATTGACGGTGACCATTAACGAAACCCAAGAAGTCTCACAGCCGAATCCGTTTGCCAATGGTGAAACAGTGGTCACCAATAAGTCGACAATTAATGTGACACAGGAAGATGCGCGCATGTTTAAACTGGATGCTGGTGCGACGCTTGATGATTTGATCCGTGCCGTTAACCAGGTTGGTATTGCACCAGGCGATTTAATGTCTATTTTAGAAGCGCTAAAAGATGCGGGTGCATTAGATGGTCAGCTAATTATTATTTAATTTTTCGCTATTAGTTATTTTAAAGCGCTATAACCGGTTATTTGGTATAGCGCTTTTTTGCCTCTATGCTCTGCTTATTTTCAAGCCATTTCCTATCTATTTCATATTAAAGTATTAGTT
>NZ_JASJHF010000324.1:0-5693 GCF_033791185.1 Moritella sp.
CCCTGATTATTTTCCCCGTTTCTTTATGCTTACTACAAAATGTTTTTAGGTATAAAATTTCAACTCTACTGCGTGCCCAAGGGGTTGTACGCAGAAATATCAAGCTTGATTTAAGGCGCGCTTTATTGGTAAAACAACGAATATTAAGTAACTCACCCATCTTATCCCAACCAATTTTCTTCTCTAGCTCGGTTAGAATCTGTTCAAGTTTAACGCCGTGTAGCGGATCATTACTATTATTCATAGTCTACCTAAAATCAAAAAATAGCATTGTAACAAGTTTCCTAAATATTGACAGACTTATGCGTTTAACTCAGGTAAAAGTGCACCAATAACTTTATGGAAAAGCTAATTTGCACCTATAAAAAAAGCCTTAATCACGAAATATCAGATTAAGGCTTTTTTAATTTCTGAGGCTTAGCGTTTAATCGCTAACAGCAGAGATGTAATTGCGTTTCCGCAGACTACATCATGCCGCCCATGCCACCCATACCGCCCATATCAGGCATGCCAGGTGCTGATGCATCAACAGGTGCATCAGTGATCATAGCTTCAGTCGTGATCATTAGACCGGCAACAGATGCAGCAAATTGTAGTGCTGAACGTGTTACTTTAGTTGGATCTAGGATACCCATAGCAATCATGTCGCCATATTCGCCAGTACCAGCGTTGTAACCGTAGCTACCAGCGCCTTCACGAACGTTGTTAGCAACTACAGATGCTTCGTCACCGGCATTTTGCACGATTTGACGTAGTGGTGCTTCCATTGCTTTTAGTGCAACGTTAATACCGACTGTTTGATCTTGGTTGTCACCAGTAAGACCTTGGATTGCAGCAGCAGCACGTACAAGTGCAACACCACCACCAGCAACAACGCCTTCTTCAACAGCAGCACGTGTTGCGTGTAGAGCATCATCAACGCGGGCTTTTTTCTCTTTCATTTCGATTTCAGTTGCTGCGCCAACTTTAATTACCGCAACACCACCAGAAAGTTTAGCTACACGTTCTTGTAGTTTTTCTTTATCGTAATCAGAAGATGAATCTTCGATTTGCTTACGGATCTGAGCAACACGACCTTGGATAGTCGCTTCATCACCGATACCATCAATGATTGTTGTTTCATCTTTAGTGATGATGATACGTTTTGCTTGACCTAGTTCAGCAACAGTTGCTTTTTCTAGCTCCATACCGATCTCTTCAGAGATAACAGTACCAGCGGTAAGCATAGCGATGTCTTGTAACATTGCTTTACGACGGTCGCCGAAACCAGGTGCTTTAACAGCAGCAACTTTAACGATACCGCGCATGTTGTTCACAACTAATGTCGCAAGTGCTTCGCCTTCAAGGTCTTCAGCAATAATTAGTAGTGGTTTAGATGCTTTAGCAACACCTTCAAGTACCGGCAGTAATTCACGGATACTAGATACTTTTTTATCTACTAATAAGATAAATGGAGATTCTAATTCAACGCTACCCGTTTCTTGGTTAGTGACGAAGTAAGGAGATAGGTAACCGCGATCGAACTGCATACCTTCAACAACGTCTAGTTCGTCTTCAAGTGCTTGACCGTCTTCAACAGTAATAACACCTTCAGTACCGACGCGATCCATTGCTTCAGCGATAATTTTACCTACGCTTGCATCAGAGTTCGCCGAGATAGTACCAACTTGTTCAACCGCTTTGGTATCTGAACAAGGTACTGATAATTCTTTTAGTTCTGCAACAGCCGCTTTAACCGCTTGGTCAATACCGCGTTTCAGATCCATAGGGTTCATGCCAGCAGCTACCGCTTTCAGGCCTTCGTTCACAATTGCTTGTGCAAGTACTGTTGCAGTTGTAGTACCATCACCCGCAGCATCATTTGCTTGAGAAGCAACTTCTTTGAGCATTTGTGCGCCCATGTTTTCGAATTTGTCTTCTAATTCGATTTCTTTGGCAACAGTAACACCATCTTTCGTGATCAGTGGTGCGCCGAAGCTTTTATCGATAACAACGTTACGGCCTTTAGGACCTAATGTTACTTTTACTGCGTTCGCTAGGATGTTTACGCCATTAAGCATTTTATCACGTGCGTCTAAGCCGAATCTTACGTCTTTAGCCATCTTAAATTGTCCTTTTAAAATCTATTAATTGGTTGGTTAGCTATATAAGTTATAAATACTAAGATTTATTCAACTACTGCTAAAATATCGGCTTCGCTCATGATTAAAACTTCTTTACCATCAATCTTTTCAGCTTTAACGCCATAACCTTCATTAAAAATAACTGTATCGCCAACGCTAACTGCTAAAGGACGTACTTCACCGCTATCAATTAAACGACCGTTACCAACAGCAATAACTTCACCGCGAGTAGATAATGACGCTGATGCACCAGTAAGCACGATACCGCCTGCTGATTTAGTTTCTTGCTCTTGGCGACGAACGATCACACGATCGTGTAGTGGACGAATTGTCATTTGAAGATCTCCTAAAGAATACTGTTGCGAATATCAAGGGTCGATTATTTACCGATACCATGACTATGGGATAATATATCGGGGCAACTACTTTCCAACTCAAGGGAAAAGTGAAAAATAGTTCCGAAATTCACGTCTAACTTACAGTTTTTAGATTGTTTCTACAATTTTTCAGATTGTTTTCGTAAATAGAAGTGTAAATGTCGAGGAAAAAACTAAAACAAAGCTTTTTGTAGACGCAGAAAAGAGTAATATAATCCGAACTAAATTTAGCCCATAAACCGCTCTTATGACTCAGTTTAGGCCATCACGTTCGCGCACATTTTAGGTAATAACTATTGAAAGATAAACACGGTCTTCTCTCAGCACCCGTCTCGCAGGTAATGACAAAAATGGCAGTGCCAATGGCCTATGGTTTATTAGCCGTGCTTGGCTTTAGCTTAGTGGACACTTACTTTGTCAGTTTATTGGGTACCCAAGCATTAGCCGCAATTAGTTTTACCTTCCCAGTCACCTTCTTTGTCTCTGCATTAGCCATGGGCATAGGCACGGGTTTATCCGCTTGTTTAGCACGTTTACTTGGCCAAGGTCTGCATCAAGACGCTGCACGATTAACTTCAGATGGCTTGTTGTTAGCACTTACTTTGGTGTTATCTGTTGCCGCTATAGGCATTAGCAGCATTCAGCCATTATTTAAACTGCTTGGTGCCAGCGATAGCTTAATCGTTTATATCCAAGATTATATGTTCTATTGGTACGTCGCGATCCCCTTCTTAGTCATCCCTATGGTAGGTAATGCCGCCATCCGTGCCACTGGCGATACCAAAACGCCAAGCCGAGTGATGATCATTGCTGGCTTTATGAATGGCATACTCGACCCACTACTTATTTTTGGTATAGGTCCTTTTCCTGAGCTCGGCGTCAAAGGTGCTGCGATTGCGTCTGGCCTATCGTGGTTAATTACCTTTGCCGTGGCGCTATACTTATTACGCTATCGTGAACAATTACTGCTATTAAGCAAACCAAAGCTCACCGACATGCTCAGAAACTGGCGTAAGATCGCCGTGATTGGTATGCCAGCGTCATTGACCAACATGCTTAGCCCTGTAAACAATGCCTTTGTGATGTGGCAATTGGCAGCTTTTAGCACCACAGCCGTTGCAGCTTATGGTGCCGGCACGCGTATAGAAGCTATTTTTCTGGTTGGGATGATCGCGGTTAGTTCAATGTTATCGCCTTTTATCGCTCAGAATTCATCAGCCAATAACCCACAGCGTTGCTTAACCGCGATCAAATTGGCGATCCGTTATTCATTAATATCGCAGCTGACTATTTATCTCGTTATTGCCTTAACCGCCCCTTATATTGCCACCTTATTCAGTGATGACGTGGAAGTAATCAGTCACTTATCCTTATACCTTTATATTATTCCCGCTTCCTTTGCGATGCAGGGGGTGATGATGGCTATCGCGTCAAGCCTAAACGGCTTTAATCGGCCAATAGCAGCATTAAGTTTAAGCCTGAGCCGTTCATTATTGATTATCAGCCTATCGAGTATCGGCGGTTATTATTATGGCGAAAACGGCATCTTTTGTGGTATTGCCAGTGCCAACGTCTTGGTGGGGTTATTAGCCTTGTATTACGCACAGAAATTACAAATAGAATTGCAACGAAAATTACAATTTGAAGTTGTGTCCACAACAGAGACACAATCACGCTCTAAATAACGCGCCAAGATCAATTAACTCAATAGCCCCTCAAAAAGGGGCTAAATTAGCGATTAAGACAGTTTGAATTTATTGACCAGTGTAGCCAACTGTTCATTTGCCGCAGCCAGACTTTGCGTACTTTCTGTCGTTTCCTGTCCATTGGCCGTCAACTCTTGCACCATGCCTTGGATGGTATGCATGTTGCGAGTGATCTCTTCAGTGACTGAACTTTGTTCTTCTGATGCCGTAGCAATTTGCGCACTCAGATCGTTAATCACCACAATTGACTCTGTCATGATATCTAAGCTTTCAGCAACCCGAGAAGCATTATCTGCCACCTGCTCACAGCTCTGCTTAGTTTCATCCATAACGTCGACGGCGACAGAGGCATCACGACGTAACGTCGTCAACATCTCGTTAATTTGCGCCGTACTGTCCTGAGTGCGGGCAGCAAGGGAGCGCACTTCATCCGCTACCACAGCAAAACCACGTCCCTGTTCACCAGCGCGAGCGGCTTCAATCGCAGCATTAAGCGCAAGCAGATTGGTTTGATCCGCTATACCGCCGATGACTTCAAGTACAGTCGCTATCTGCTGGGTATTATTGTTCATGGTGTGAATGCTGTCTGCAGCAGTATCCATCTCCGTAACTAGCGCCATCACACTGGTAGATGCATCAGCCACCGTTATCTTAGAAGCTTTAGCTTCATCATTGGCACTCTGAGTATTCGCCGCCGTCTGCACCGCATTTTGCGCCACGATATCTGCGGTGGTACTCATTTCAGTAATAGCGGTGACCGCAAGTTCCGTTTCCTCAGTATGACTATTCAGCGCTTGGCTGTTACGCTCTGACTGCGCATGAATCTGCTGGATACCGTCAGTTATATGACTAGAAGCCTGTGAAATTTCCAGCATCATAGCCTGCAAATAACCAATGAAGGTATTCACCGAGTGGCTGATATCGGCCAACTCGTCATCAGAAGTGATCTCAAGACGTGAGGTTAGATCTGCTTCACCGGTAGACAAAGTATCGATACGGGTTTTCAGAATGACCAACTTAGCAACGATGTTGTTCACCACCCAAATCGATACCAACACCGACAGCACAAATAGCACAGCCGCAAAGCCGATACTGCGAGAAACTTCGTCGTCAAAGATCGCTGCAGTCGCATTGGTTAAACTTTCCTGGATCGAAGTGACATCACTCTCATAAGCTCCAGTCCCTATGATCCAATCCCATTCCGGCATAATTTTTCGTACATAGGTGATCTTATTCTCGGTTTTTTGGGTTGCCGGATTTTCGAAAGGTATCAGCAAAAATGCATCCGATTTACCAGCTAAGCTGGCAACTGCTTTACGGGTATTATCGACAGTCTGACCGATAAGCGATTGGTTCGTATGTGCCAGAATCTTACCTTTACTATCCTGGATCCAAAAATAACCATTTTTGCCATACTTTGCTGCCTGAATATTCTTGAGCGCGAGATCAATCTTGCCCTGTTTTAAGGTACTAATATATTCGCCAGT
>NZ_JASJHF010000325.1:0-12726 GCF_033791185.1 Moritella sp.
GATATTTATGGATTATACGGGTTATGAATTACCACAATTAGCGTTATCAGCTAAAGATGCCAATATCGAACATTATTCAGCCTTGCTATTACCTCCTCTTGCTATTTGGTTTTCAAATCATTACAACAATAGATTACGCAGTATCGCGATAGAGAGTAATCATGCGGCGTTATTGGCCGCCGAATCTTCGTCACAGGTTGCTGAACAAAGCCGTGCAGAGTTACAGCAATTATTTAATCAAGTTGGTGATACCGTTACGCAGTTAATGCAAACTTCTCGCGATCTAACTAGCCATTTAACGGTTATGTCACAATATGCCAAAGACATCGATGGCGGTGTCGGTGAGCAAGTGTCTGCAACCAACCATATTAACTATTTACTGCAAGATACTGCTGCTTTGGTTGAAAATACCAGTGATATTATTCAAGCAGTGAGTAATGACTCCCTGCGCGCAGAGGAGCAGGCTGATAACAGTTCGATTGCGATGACCGCGACCATCACGTCTATGTCGGATATTAAAACCAGTAATGATGCGATTGAAAAAGCGATTATGGTGATCACCGATATTGCCAATCAAACTAATTTACTGGCACTCAATGCGGCGATTGAAGCGGCAAGGGCTGGTGAATTGGGACGAGGATTTGCTGTGGTGGCAGACGAAGTACGTAATTTATCAAAGCGTAGTACAGAATCTGCTAATGAAATTAAGCTACTCATCGAAAAAAGTGCATCAGATGTAAACAATGGTTATGAAGCTGTTGAGACCAACGCAGAAACATTTGCCGAAATTATTGATGCGGTGACCAACATGAGTGGTCAAATAAGCTCTGTGACCACTCATGTCGTTAGTACGAATAAAAATATTAATGGGGTATTGTCTGCAAGTGAGCAAGTAACCTCAGTCACTAAGGCTAATGAGTTAAGTGCGCAGGCCATGAATCAAAGTATTGGCGAGTTATTGCAAGTCAGTGATGAGCTTAACGATATGTCTACACGTCTGATGACGATAGTAAATAGCCATTAAACCGATTGTTATTGTCTGGTTTTATAGATACAAAAAAGCTCACTACTATTTAGTGAGCTTTTTTGTAATCTGAATGCTGTTTTATTCGAAATCGCTAACCCGAAGTTAGAGTGAGATAACCAAGCACGCCGGCATTGAAAGTTCAAATACGATGTAATTACATCTGTTTGACCAATGAAGTGGTCAGCTGTTTCGGCTTCTAATTTAAATATAGCTTATTAACTTTAATATGCAACTATTGATATCGTATTTTTGGTGGTTTATTTTTAATGATTGTTAAGTTATTGATGTCGAAAGTTAAGATACATCCAAACTATCTCTCAGTTAGTCGTTGATGATGACGCGATTAAAGGCACTCGAGTGATGATTCTTAAACCTGTGGCATGAGCAATTTCACTTTCGTGCCATAGCGTATCTTGTGTTGTTGATAGGGTTAAGCTAATCGCAATACCTTGTATCAACCCTAATAACAATCCTAACAATATGTAGATGAAAATGGATAAGTTAATCGCTTGTTCGGGAATGAAAGGTGGGGTGATAATTTTAATGTTGCTGGTTGATTCGTATTCACCAAGCGCATAACTAATCGACACCATTTCATAACGTGTTAGCAGATCTAAGTAGAGCTTATTTTGATTAGTGAAATTACGTGTTAAGCGTAGTAGTTCTTGCTCTATTACCACATATTTAGCTTGATTTTGTTGGAAGTGTTGTCGCTGTTCTTGGTGTTTAGTCAATTCGAGTTTAGTCTTAAGAATGGCACTTTTATAACCTTCATACTCCTTGAGTTGATTAAGTAATAGCGGGGTTATTTGGGTTGTTAAAGCGTATTTCGTAAGCCTGGTTATGCGGTTTAATAATAGTTCGAGTGATTGCTGGTTTTGTATCGCGTTGTGTAATGCTTGTCGCTGTTGTTGTAAGCTTTTTATTTGTTGATTTGTTGCTTTAATTTTGGAATGCGCGTCAGTGTAATGTGCTAACTGTTGCACTTTTACTGTTTCGAGTTGGGTTATTTTATTATCAATATACTGAGCGGCGGGATTAGTGAGTATTAACTTTTTTGTTAAAACTGATAATTTAGATTGCAGTAAAGCTAACGCTTGCGCTTTATTGTGCAAACTCTTGTTAATGCTTAATAGCGCTGTTTCTCTGGCTTCATATAACTCAGGAATGACGCTAGCATGTTTAAATTGATAGCTAAACAGAGCCTGTTCAGCTTGTTGTAGTAGAATATATTGTTGGTTTAGTTGCCGACCAAGAAAAATTTTACTGTTGAGTGCGACGTCTTGATTTGGCTTTATTAATCGTAGAATAAATTGTTCACTGACTATATTTAATATGATCGTTAGTTGGGTTGGATCTGGCCAGGTCATGGTGATTTTTATCAGGTCTGTACCTGAGAGTGATAGCGTGAGCGCTCCTTTTATCTTATTAATTATTCTTTGTTGCTGCTTATCGGTGTCGCCGAGTTTGATTAACCCTGCTTGTGTGGCCGCCACCAACAGTACCTGCTTACGTTTTACCATAATGTTGATGGTTTTAAAACGTGATTGAATATTAAGGGGCAGGGATAACTCGGCTAAAATAGGATTTAGAATACTGCGTTCTTGCAATAAAATAGTGGTATCAGAATAATAGCTTTCTGGAATGCTACGGCCAACTTGGTAACCTATGATAGGCATGATTAATATCGGGATCAGCAAATAAATGCGTTTTCGCCAAAGGATATCATAGCTACGATATAACCAAGCCCACGCATTCATTTGTTAGCGGTTATCCTTGTCAGCGACGTTAAATTGTATTGATCCTGATATTAATAACTTTAGTTAGTTGTTTGAATTATAGCAACATTATTGCTTTAGATTAGATTAGATTGTTAAAACTACTTTTGGGTTGTTAAGGCAATTTCACATAATGTTTTAATGCCGTCAAGAACACGAGGAGAGAAACGGTGTGATACATCGGGGTTTACCCTAAATATATTGCCGTTTTTGACTGCTGGAATACTCTGCCAGGTCTGCCATTGTGCTAATTCTGCATCATTGACTGAACCTGCCACGATCACCGCTGGTTGCTTCACTAGCACTTGCTCTACGTTTATCACCGGGTAGGGAACGGGGCTATCATTAAATACGTTATTAAAACCACAGAGTTCAAATTGCTCTTGTAACCAAGGATCGTTAGCGACGGTCATTAACGGGGTTGGCCAAACTTGATAAAACAAATCTTGTTTCGGGTTATGTTTATATTCATCACGTAAATTGGCTAAATCTTTACGGTACTGAACGCTGACGGGATCAGCAATAGATTGAGTTCCAAATACTTGTCCAAGTTTTTCTATTTGTGTGGCGACATCCGCTAATCCACCTGTTTTTGAAGCGTAAACTGGAATGCCAAATTTTTTAAGCTGATTGATATCAGCGGCTGAGTTACCTTGTTGCCAGTAAATAATCATGTCGGGTTTTAGCGCGAGTATGGTTTCGATGTTGATTTGCTGTGAGCTCGCGACGATCGGTATTGCTTTGGCCGCTTCAGGGTAATCTGAGTAAGCGCTGACACCGATGAGTCTATCGCCTGCGCCAGCCGCAAAAACCAGTTCTGTGGTATGCGGTGAGAGCGAGACGATACGTTGTGGATATTGTGCTTGGACGGGAAATGATAATACGGCGATAAATAGTGTGACGAACCGAGCGTAACAAGGCATAAATACTCATTATGATAAAAAGTGAATTTGAATATAAGTGGGCTTAGTTAATCGAGATAAGCAGATAAATGGCGCTGATAAAACAGACCCATAAGAGCCATGCCCAGGTCAGTTTTTGTTGTGCGCGTTTGATATCATCGCGCTGTACTGGCTCAGTATGACCAAGTTGACTAAAACGATGCATCACACCTTGGTATTTACGTGGTCCTCCTAATTGAATTGCGAGGCTATAAGCAAAACTGGATAATAACAAGCCGCTGCCAAAGTGATGCCATTTCTTTGCTTGTAGCGTTAAATTTGATAATGGGCTTGTCGCGCGTTGTAAGCAACGTAATGTGCATGCAAGTATAAGATGAGATGGTAACGCTAATAACTGCAATATGGCTGCAGCAGGGCGCCCAAAGTGGCTATTACCTGTTAGTTTGCAATTCCAGTTATGTGCCATCAATTGTATTACGCGATAAATGATGGCTGGCCAGATACCCAAGCAGCTATACCAAAAGATAACTGCAAACCATTGGTAGCTATTACGTAAACACAGGTTTTCGATACTGGCTTTATGTAAGCCGAGCAAGGATAACTGGTCTAAATCACGTAATATGTGTGGCTGTATTTGGCTGATGATGGTTTGTTTTTCGAGCGCGCCTAAATCAACTGCGGGTAAACTGATTTTTTCCCACTGCAATAAACACAGTAATAACAGTAATTCAAAGATGATGCTTTCAATCACAATAAATTCAATGACCACGGCGATGGCTAAAATAAATACCAGCATGATGATCGTGGCAAGGCTGCCGGCAATGTATTGTTGCTGATGGCTGCGCTTGGCATTATTGACTTTAGCTGCAATGGCGCTAAAT
This sequence comes from Moritella sp., assembly GCF_033791185.1. Taxonomy (GTDB): domain Bacteria; phylum Pseudomonadota; class Gammaproteobacteria; order Enterobacterales; family Moritellaceae; genus Moritella. Next base: position 4,589 of record NZ_JASJHF010000325.1, read on the forward strand.
AGGTGGTTGATAAGTTGCGTTGGATGATAGCGTGGTGGGCAGAGTGGTAAGCGCGCAATGATGATAGCAGTCAGTAAGATAAATACTGACTGCATACTGGTCCAATCCATGGCCAAATTCATGCTATTTTAATTCTTTAAGCATGTTAACTACCATAGCTGAAGAGTTTTTCGCTGCAACAACTAGGTATTCTTCAAATGACGTTGGTGATTCTTTACCCGCGATATCAGATAGCGAGCGGATAACGACAAACGGCACGTCAAATTGGTGACAGGTTTGTGCAATCGCCGCTGCTTCCATTTCAACTGCAGCCATTGTTGGGAAGTTAGCACGTGCTTCTTCTACTTTCTTCGGATCAGCCATAAAGCTATCACCTGTACAAATTAAACCTTCGATAGTTTTAATGTCACTGTCTGCTGAAATGGCTTTTTTTGCCGCTTCAACAAGACGAGTATCTGGAATATAAGCCGCAGGTTTTTGCGCACACTGGCCCATTTCGTAGCCAAATACAGTTAAATCAACATCGTGATGACGAACTTCACTTGAGATCACAACATCACCCACTTTAAGGGTTTTATCGTAACCGCCAGCTGAACCTGTATTGATGATGTAATCAGGCTTGTAATGCTCAAGTAGTAGTGTTGTAGCTACCGCTGCAGCTACTTTACCAATCCCTGATTTGCTTAAAATTACATCATGACCAGCAAGTGACCCGCTATAATACTCACAACCAGCTTGAGTAAATGTAGTTACGTTGTCTAGTTGTGCACGCAGGATCTCAACTTCCTGCTCCATAGCACCAATAATACCTATTTTCATTGTTATCTCTAATCAGTCTTGAAAGGGACTATGCTAGCACAGTTTCGATGCGGTATTAATTCTTCGTTAAGGTATTAATTAAAAGAAACCCCCAAGCCAAACGCCAGTCGAAAGTCATTTTTCTCTAATGGATTGCCATCGACATCAGATAACGGATTATTAACTCGGTCCCAATAAAAAGAGATTTCGAAATCAAGCACATCGGTGAGTTCAATATCAAAGTTTAACTTGGTATTTTGTAGAAATCCACCCAGCTCAGATTCTGTTGCCGTTATTTTATAACTTAACTCAAAATCAATCTGGTCATGGATTTCACGTTCGTAATCGACAGTCACAGAGACCGCGAGACTCGAATCGCTCTTACTGGTTTGTGTGTCAGCATACTCATACTTGGTATATAAATAAGAGGGACCTAAGTTCATTTCTAATTCTTGATTGCCATCGTCAATAAATTGATAACCAACACCCATACCCAAGTTAATTCGACTGTTTACATTTTGTAATGGGTCACGATACAAGCTTAAATCAACAGGTCTAAAAAATAGGTCTTTGTCGCTATAAACATCATAGGTCATTAAAAAGCGATGATTTTCATCTGTTTGGACGTTATTTGTTTCACCAATAATAGCAGTATATGAGGTTTTTATCCGTGAGGTCGTAGTATGACGGGAAAGCTCCGCGTTGGTATTATATTCAAGTTTGTCGGTATTACCTGAACTGAGATTCGCACCAAAGGTTACCTTGCCTTGCCAGATATTGCCACCTGTCTCTAGCCCTGCGATTAGCGTCATTAATTCTTCTTGTGGTATTTTATGTTGACGATTGTTACTGATGATTAATATGCCATCTTCAAGCGCGATAGTGCCAGTAATAATACCACCGTCAATGGTCCGGATCGTAAATAGCTGACGACTATTAATACGGCTAATATCAGTCCATTTAATTTTTAAATTACCCAGGTCATCACTGTCAAAAGCCAGTTTTTCATCATAGAGATCTTCGATGCTACCAATTAAAAATTCACCTGATTTTAGCCAGATCCAATCTTCATCAATGCCTAAACTGTCTGCAAGTATGATCTCTTGGCTGTTTTCTGTGGTTGTTACTGCATCGGTATTATCGGCAATATTACTGTTAATATTGGTGGGCTCGTTAGATGTATTTGGTTCTTGGGTTTTAATATAATCGCCTAAGATTATTTCTCGGGCAGCAAAGCTTGGCGCGCTAAATAACGTGCTTAAAAAACTAAAAGCGATACTAATAACAATTAATGTTAGCTTAGTTGTGGTGAGGGTATTAAACGAATTCATTGTTATTAGGTATTGGAGCCATAGTTCCCTTTAAATTGATAACTATGATACAAAATAATCGTCAATAATTAAATATATTATCGTCTTTGTAGATGAAAATAACGCATAAAAAAACGCTAGTATCATTGATACTAGCGTTTTTAATTAGATATATCAGACTTTAACGTTTAACTAACAGCATTGCTTAAAGCTTCATCTTATAAGCAATTTAAACGGCTAAATAGTCTAACATGGCTTCGGCGGCCCGACGGCCTTCATCAATCGCTGTTACCACTAAATCTGAGCCTCGAACGGCATCACCGCCAGCAAATATTTTTGGATTTGCTGTTTGGAATGGGAAGCCACTTTCGGCTGGGGCAATAATACCATTCCAGCTATTTGTAGTGACACCTTCATCCAATAACCACTGCGCAGGATCAGGTTGGAAACCAAAGGCTTGAATAACCGCATCAGCTTTCAGCACGTGTTCAGAACCAATTACTTGTTCGGCGCGGCGACGGCCATTTGCATCGGGCTTGCCTAAACGGGTTTTCACCATTTTAACACCAACAGCTTTGTCACCAGCACTTTTATCACTAGAAATCTCAACATCAAGTGGTTGTAAATTCCATAAGAATTTAACGCCTTCTTCTTTGGCATTTTTAACTTCACGTTTAGAGCCCGGCATGCTGATTTGATCACGACGGTAAGCACAAGACACAGTTTTAGCACCTTGACGTACAGCTGTTCGCACACAATCCATAGCGGTATCACCACCGCCAAGCACGACGACAGTTTTACCTTTTAAATTGATAAATTCATCAACACTCTTTTCAAAACTGAGTTGGTGATTAGTATTAGCAATCAGGTAGGGCAGGGCATCATAAACACCTTGTGCCGCGCCGTTATCGAAACCACCATTGATGTATTTGTAGGTACCAACACCAACAAACACAGCATCATATTGGGCAACTAATTCACTGAATTGGATATCTTGGCCAATTTCAGTGTTTAGGCAAAATTCGATGCCCATTTCCGTGAATACTTCACGGCGATGCGTCATTACGCTTTTATCCAGTTTAAATGCTGGAATACCAAATGTCAGTAGACCGCCAATTTCTGGATTACGGTCATAGACCACAGGCATTACACCATTACGGACTAAGATATCGGCAGCAGCAAGACCGGCTGGACCCGCGCCGATGATCGCTACTTTTTTATCATTGCGAACAACTTTCGACATATCTGGACGCCAGCCGAGCTTAAAGGCTTCATCGGTAATGTATTTTTCAACATTACCAATCGTTACCGCGCCAAAGTCATCGTTTAACGTACAAGAACCTTCGCATAAACGATCTTGTGGGCAAACTCGACCACAAACTTCAGGCAAGCTGTTGGTTTCATGACAAAGTTCTGCCGCTTCAATAATACGCCCTTCCTCAACTAGCTTTAACCAGTTAGGAATGTAGTTATGTACAGGGCATTTCCATTCACAATATGGGTTACCACACTCTAAACAACGACCCGCTTGCATCTTTGCTTGGTTCGACGTAAAAGGCTTATAAATTTCGATAAAGTCGACTTTACGGATCTTTAACGGCTTTTTATCTGGATCAATGCGTTGTACATCGACAAATTGAAATACATTATTACTCATGATCCCTCCTATTGAGCCTGGACACGTAACTCTGCAGCAGAGCGTGATTTGTGGCCAAGTAATGCGTTAATATCAGCTGATTTAGGCTTGATAATAAAGAATTTATTTACCACAGTATCGAATTCATTAAGCAGTTCTTGCGCATGCTGACTGCATGTTTGTGCAAGGTGTTCAATGATAATACCGCGGAGATGTTCAACGTGCATTGGGTAATCCGTTACTGCATGTTGTTCAACAAGTTCATAATTAATTTTCGATGCTAATTGACCATCTTCATCATAGCTATAAGCAAAACCACCGGTCATACCTGCGCCAAAGTTAACGCCGGTATTACCAAGGATCGTTACAATACCACCGGTCATGTATTCACACCCGTTATCACCGATACCTTCGATAACCGCATTGGCGCCTGAATTACGCACGGCAAAACGTTCGCCTGCTAAACCCGCTGCGTATAACTCGCCACCGGATGCGCCGTATAAACAAGTATTACCGGCAATCACCGCTTCATTTGATTTAAACGCTGAACCTGGTTCTGGGCGAATAACAATTCGACCACCGGTCATGCCTTTACCTACGTAATCGTTGGCATCGCCAATCAGGTTTAGGTTCAAGCCGCCAGCATTCCAAACACCAAAGCTTTGCCCTGCAGTACCGGTAAAGTTAACCGTGATTGGGTCTGACGCCATACCTTGGTTACCGTGCTGTTTCGCTATTTCGCCAGATAGACGCGCACCCACAGAACGGTCAGTATTTTTAATTGGGAAGTTACTTGATAACCCTGATTTCTCAGTGATTGATTCTAAGTAATGGCCAATTAACGCTTCGTTAAGCTCAGCTTTATCGTACGGTTCGTTGGTTGCTTGACAATATATACCTAAGCCTGGTTTTGGCTGTGGTTTATAGGTAATGCCAGACAAATCAAGTTTACGTTGTTTATCCGTTAAACCGTCCAGTTGTACGAGTAAATCGGTACGACCAATTAAATCAGTTAACTGAGTTACGCCAAGCGAAGCCATGATTTCGCGGGTTTCTTGGGCAATGAACTTAAAGTAGTTCATCACCATTTCCGGTAGGCCATGGAAGTGATCTTGACGTAATTTTTCATCTTGTGTTGCCACACCTGTCGCGCAGTTATTTAAGTGACAAATTCGTAGGAATTTACAGCCTAATGCCACCATAGGGCCAGTACCGAAACCAAAGCTTTCGGCACCTAATATCGCCCCTTTTACAACGTCTAGACCGGTTTTTAAACCGCCATCAACTTGTAAGCGAATACGATGACGTAAGCCATTTTCAACCAGTGCTTGCTGAGTCTCTGCTAAGCCAAGTTCCCAAGGGCTACCAGCATATTTCACTGAGGTAATTGGACTTGCAGCAGTACCGCCGTCATAACCAGAGATCGTGATTAAATCGGCATAGGCTTTAGCAACACCTGTCGCAATGGTACCTACACCGGGTTCTGATACTAATTTCACCGATACTAATACAGTTGGATTAATTTGCTTAATATCAAAAATCAGCTGAGCTAAATCTTCAATTGAATAGATATCGTGATGCGGTGGCGGTGAAATAAGCGTGACACCCTGCACTGAATTACGTAACTTGGCAATTTCAGCGGTAACCTTGTGACCTGGTAGTTGTCCACCTTCACCGGGTTTTGCACCTTGCGCCACTTTAATTTGAATGATTTCTGCATTCATTAAGTAGTGTGGTGTGACACCGAAACGACCAGAGGCGATCTGTTTAATTTTCGATACTTTAAGGGTACCAAAACGGCGTGGATCTTCACCACCTTCACCGGAGTTTGAATTACCACCTAAGGTATTCATCGCAATTGCCAGTGACTCATGCGCTTCAGGACTTAATGCACCAATTGACATGGCGGCGGTATCAAAGCGTTTAAATAGGTTATCTTCATGTTCAACAGCATCAAGTGCAATCGGTGTCTCCGATGTTTTCAGTTGTAACATGTCACGCAGACTTGAAACCGGGCGCTCATTTACTTCTTTTGAATACTGTTGGTAATCTGCATACTCACCACTTTGCACTGCTTTTTGTAGCGTGCTAACCACATCAGGGTTATAAGCGTGGTACTCGCCACCATGAACATATTTAAGTAAACCGCCTTGCGCGGTTGGCTTACGTGTTGTCCATGCTAGTTTACTTAATTTCTGTTGATCAATCTGAAAGTCGCTAAAATCAGCGCCTTTAATGCGGCTGCTGGTGCCTTTAAAGCATAATTCGATCACTTCATCGGCTAAACCAACAGCTTCAAACAGTTGTGAACAACGGTAGCTGGCAATGGTAGAAATACCCATTTTCGACATGATCTTGTACAGACCTTTATTAATACCGTTACGGTAGTTTAATAAAGTTTTCGTTATGTCTTGTTTAATCGTGCCAATTTCAACCTGTTTACGTAATGATTCATAAGCCAAGTACGGGTAAATAGCGGTCGCACCAAAACCAATCAATACGGCAAAATGATGTGGGTCACGGGCACTTGCTGTTTCAACCACAATATTGGTATCGCAACGCAGGCTTGCATTAACTAATGCAGTTTGTACCGCACCGACAGCCATTGCTGCTGGGATAGGTAAATTATCTTTAGCCAGTGTACGGTCTGTTAAGACTAATAGTACCGCGCCAGATCCTGCTTGCTCAACCGCTTCAGCTGTAATGCGTGCTACTGCACGACCTAGGGTTTCAGCTTGGCCATCAAAGCACAGGTTAATTGTTGCTGTTCTATAGTATTCATTACTTAAATCGGTAACTTGTTTAAAGTCAGAATAAAGTAATACTGGCGAATCAAATAGTACGCGATGGGCATGACCATGTGTTTCGTTAAATACATTGTGCTCACGACCAATACACGTTGCCAGTGACATCACGTGATTTTCACGTAGTGGATCTATCGGCGGGTTGGTTACTTGCGCAAACTTCTGGCGGAAATAATCATATAGCGAACGCGTTTTCGTCGACAGTACTGCCATCGGTGTATCATCACCCATAGAGCCTGTGGCTTCTTGACCATTTTCACCTAATACGCGAATAATTTGATCGAGCTCTTCTTTGCTGTAATCAAATTGTTTTTGATACGTTGCGAGTTGCTCGTCATCAAAAGTACGCGTGCCAATTGCTTCTGGAGGCAGCGCTTCGAACGGCGTTAATTTGGTTGAGTTATTTGATAACCATTCACGGTAAGGGTTACGACTTTTTAATTCTTGGTCAATATCCCAAGAAGTCCATAACTTCCCTGTTTCAGTATCGATAACCAGCAGTTCACCTGGACCGACACGACCTTTTTCGATAACTTCATCGGCAGTGTAATCCCAGATACCGACTTCCGAGGCAACTGTAATTAAACCATCAGTGGTACGCACATAACGTGCTGGACGCAAACCATTACGATCTAGACCACAGGCAGCATAACGGCCATCACTGAGGACGATACCTGCTGGGCCATCCCAAGGTTCCATATGCATAGAGTTGAAGTCATAGAATGCGCGCAGATCATCATCCATATTTGGGTGATTTTGCCATGCTGGCGGAACAAGCAGACGGAAAGCACGGAAAATATCCATACCACCGGCTAAGAATAGCTCAAGCATGTTATCCATTGATGATGAATCTGAGCCTTTGGTATTAACAAACGGTGCCGCATCATGCATATCAGGGAGTAGTGGTGAGCTAAATTTATAGCTACGTGCGCGTGCCCATTCTCGGTTACCTTCGATGGTATTAATCTCACCATTGTGCGCCATAAAGCGGAACGGTTGTGCTAATGGCCATTTCGGCGAGGTATTGGTTGAGAACCGTTGATGGAATAAGCAAATTGCAGATTGCATTCGTAGATCAGCAAGGTCTAAGAAGAATTTTGGCAGATCGCCTGCCATACACAAACCTTTATAGATAGTGACTAGGTTTGATAGGCTGGCAATATAAAAATCGCTGTCATCGGTAATACGTTTTTCGATACGACGTTTAGTTAAGTATAAACGGCGTTCAATATCTTTTGGAGCCCAACCAGCAGGTGCACTAATAAATATCTGTTGGATTTGAGGTAGCGATGCCATGGCTATTTCGCCAAGTACACTGGTATTAAGAGGGACTTCACGCCAGCCTACTACATTCAGTGTTTCACGTTCGAGTTCTTCTTTAATGATTTGCTTTGCTGTTGCAGATTTATCGGTATCCTGATTTAAAAAAATCATACCCACGGCGTAATTACTGCCTAGGTTCCAATTATTTTCTATCGCAATAGCACGGAAAAAACTGTCAGGTTTCTGCATGAGTAAACCACAGCCATCCCCTGTTTTTCCATCTGCTGCGATACCGCCCCTATGTTGCATACGGTCTAATGATGATAT
>NZ_JASJHF010000326.1:0-4970 GCF_033791185.1 Moritella sp.
ATCGGAACTATTTCATCGGAACTATGACCATGTTTAACAAAGTCTTTATTATTACCTGCAGTTTACTTTTCTCTTTTAACATTACCGCCACCGAACTCACTAGGATGACCCTTGAAGACGGTACTGAAGTGGTTTTGAATGACGATTTTACCTGGCAATATGTGCTATTAACCTCTGCCGATAGCGATCCTACTTCACCTGAAAAATCAGATTCATTAACACCTGCGGTAATGGCTAACTCAGCATTAATGACCACCTCGGTATCGCAAGGCGTGCGAGTTACATTCAAATCTGCTCACTGGGATGATGAAGAGTTAGGGCTGGATTTCAGTATTGACAATACCTCGCCATTAACTGTACTCAAGGTGACTATTGCCGCAACGTTATTTGACGATAATGGCAGCAAGATAACAACTCGTGAATTTAATGTATGGCAGGCGCAAAATAGATTACCAGAAACCTATTTACGTAAGACTCAGCAGCGTGATAGCCGCATTTTCAAGCTTGATGATATTGACCCCGCGCAATGGCAGAAACAGTTCATCAGCCTTGATATCATTGCAGTAGAGACGCGATAATTTATCCTGATCACATTATAAAATAAAGACTTAGACCCTAATTACTCACATTTAATGTTTTACACTATACTCAAATACATTGTTAACGGAGTAAACTAATTTTCAATGTATGAGGAAGATACTAACATGAATAAATATTCTCGATTTATAGCGAGCAGCATTTCAGCCTTGGCGATAACAGTCCCAGCACAAGCTTATGCAGACGGTTTTTATATTGGTGCCGGCGCCTATCAAGCCAATGCCGAGCAAGGCAGTTTCGATGACGATGATGTGGTACCGGCACTATTTGCCGGTTACAACCTCATCGATTCGAATATTTTTATGCTCTCAGGTGAATTAGGTTATTACGACCTAGGTGGCTATAACGGCGATGCACTCGGCCAGACTTATGATATCGATGCCTCAGCTTTCACACTCGCCGCTGTTGGTTACCTACCAATAGGGCCATTCTTTGAAGTTTATGCCAAGGCTGGTGTTGCGTTCACTTCAATTGACATTGAGATTAATGATTCGAAAAACGATGCTGATGGCGAAGAGTTTTTCGGCGGTATCGGTGCCAGTGTTGATGTATTAGATACTATTGATATTTATGCCGAATACTTGATGTTTGATACCGACATTGACACTTCAATTGCCGGTGTTGGGGTAAGGTTTGCTTTCTAATACTGATTAAGCCAAATTTAGATAGCTTGGCGGCTGCTAGTCGTCACTGCGGGAGTCGCTAGCCATTGTTGCAGTGCTCCCCATGTTGCTTTAGCTTCAGCAACACCTTCTTCATAACGCAATTTCACCTTATTCTTGTCTTTCTCTAGACGCGATATGTCAGACGGCGCTTGAGGGCGAATAACAAACACTTTACCTTGTTGTTCCCACCGAGCTATCTTGTCTAAGGCATTGTTGTAATATTCATGACGCGAATGCAGCGCTTGATATAACTTAGGGTACTTATAGCAAGCAATTCTGCACGCCAGGTCCATTTTCATGGCTGATTTTCGGTAACTGTCATGCTGACTTAAAATAATAACCAAGCGCTCACAGCCAGACTCAAAAGCATGTTCTGCGGGAATGGGATCCATAATGCCACCATCAAGATAAGGCATATTATTAATCACCACAGGTTTAGAGATAAACGGTAAACTTGAAGTGGCAATAAGGCTGTCTAATACCTGATCTTGTGTCGTTAACTGCTGCGAAGAAAAGTAATCAGTATTACCCGTTTGACAATTAAATGCCCCGAGTTCAAACACTTCTTTCATGTTAAACAGCATATCAAAATCATATGGCATAAGCTGCTTGGCCATTGCATGGAAAGTGAAAGGCGGGTTCATGTAACTGCCAGTCCTAAGCAGATGCTTCATACCCATATAGCGAGGATCATCATGGTATTTAAGCTGAATATTCAGGTTACGTTTGTGTTGCTTAGACACATAAGATGCCGAATAAAGCGCACCCGCGGAAACACCACAGACATAAGGAAAGTGAATAGAGCAACTAAGAAAGTGATCTAATACACCAGCGCCAAATATCGCTCTTAGTCCGCCACCTTCAACAATTAAACCGACGTTATCTAGATTCACATCACTCATTACTAACCCCATTAATGACTACCTGTTGTAAATAAACTAAAGCCACAGATTATCCCTCCCTGACAATAAAGTCTAATGGTTTCAGCTAACAAGGCCTTGATGTCGATGATGTCTCGCTAATGCGCTGCTATGGTGAGGTTATTTAACCAACGTCCGCTTAAGTAACGGTGGAAACACAACGACAGTTTTACTATTTCTTCAACTAACAGCAACATGTATACGTGATTAAAATCCCAATCTAATACCAAGGCAGCAAATGCGGTCGACGGTACGCCAATTATCCACATAGCAATGAGATCCATGCGTAAACAAAAGTGATTGTCGCCACCAGCACGTAAAATACCGTTGATAATAATCATGTTCAGCATGCGCAGCCATATCGCGCAGCAAAGTACCACCAGCGCGGGAGAAGCCAGCGGATATAATTCATCGCTGCCAAGGTTTAGCCAGGACAAGATAATATCTTTACCCAGTAACAGCAATAACCCGATAGCCAAGCCGAATGCTAACACCGTTTTGATGAAGAATTTCGACATCGTAAAGGCTTCGGTAAATTCATCGCGGCCTAATGCTTGTCCTAACAGCACTGAACACGCCACAGATATGCCGAAAAACACCGAATAGCACAAGGACTCAAAGGGACCAAGCAGGCTAAATACCGCCAATTCTGTGGTGCCCATATGGCCGAAAATCATCTGATAACTGAGCATACCAATGGCCCATAACACCGCGCTGGCAGTAGACGGGATCGCAATGTATTTGTATGCCGCCCATAATCGGCTAGAGTCGGTCTGGATAGGTGCACTGAGTAACCAGTGTTTACGCCAATGTAAAAACCCGAACATAAGCGCCACCTGCAACAAGCGGGAAATAGTGGTCGCTAAAGCCGCCCCAGCGACGCCCATAGCCGGAATGCCCAAACCGCCATTGATCAACCAGAAGTTCAAGCCAATATTGACGATGATGGTGAATCCACTCAGATATAACGGTGTAACAGTATCACCTGAAGAACGCAGCGCCGATTCACATATCATCACTAAATGCGTGAGTAGTAGTACCGGAAAACTGTACCAGAGGTAGGTAGATCCTAACTCAATCACCTTCGCATCCGTGGTTTGCAGCAGCATGATGTAGCCGGAAAACAGGGTAATAACTAAGGTAACGGGTAGTAAAATTTTAACACCGCACTGCATTGCCAACAGCGTGATTGTTTTTGCCGCTCGGCGATCTTGTTTACCCCAATATTGCGCCACTAATACCCCATTGGCGGATGCCATACCAGCCATGATCATGATGGCGACAAAATGCCATTTTGAGGCGGTTCCCACTGCTGCGGTAGATTCAATACCAAAATCACTGACCATTAATACATCGGCTAACGCGAGTATTGCCGCCAACGCACTTTGGATAGCAACAGGGAATCCCAGCTTGAACATCTTAGATAGCATACCGTCAGCTATGGCATTACGGCTTAAATTGGTGTAGTTTTTAACAGTCATTGGTCTTCCTTATTTTGAAAGGCCACTATAGGGAAAAAGTATTGAAAAGAAAATGTGCGAAAATAGACAAAACCTGTGCAAATCCGTCATTAGCACCATGCAACCTAAATCGCAGTGGCATGACGAAGTCTATTTAGCCGATGCTTGTAAGGAGCGTTTTCTGACTACTTCTGACATTCCCGAGTTGAGTCAGGAAGACATTTTTATGGCGGGTATGGCAGAGCTGAGCGATGGTTATCATGTCGAGCGGTATGGCGTTGCGGTTCACACCTTGGTTTTCACCTTAGCAGGCAGCGGTATTTTAACCACGGCAGATCGGGTGGAATTAATCGAACCTTATACCTTGCTGGTGATACCTGCGCATACCCCGTTTCGGTTTGAGCTGAACAAGGTCGATAATTATTGGAAGATGGTATGGCTATTACCTCAACCTACCGCTAAATGGCAGCACTTCGCAGCATTGGGGCTAACCATCTTACCCTATCATCAATGTGAACAAATATGGTCGTTGCTGAATTTGATCCATTGCGAAATTAATGGCCGCACCACTTTTCGACGTTTGTTGGTCAGCGAATTAAACCTGATATTGACGGGTGTGGAATCTAAATTGACCCGCTCTGCGTCACGTGTGCATAGCGTATTTAATCAGGTAGAAAGTCAGCTGCATTTACCATGGACAGTGAAAGAGATGGCAGCACGCTGCTTTATTAGTGAGGAACAGCTGAATCGGATCAGCAAAAATCTATACGCCATGTCACCAAGAACCCGACTGATCCATTTACGTATGGAGAAAGCAGCTGATTTACTGCAATATCGGGAGTGGACAATTTCGATGATAGCTCAACGCTTGGGTTATAAAGACCCGTACAACTTTACCCACCGTTTCAGGAAATACTTTGGCTGCTCTCCGAGCCGTTATCGCAAAGCATTAGCGGAAAATACACAATAATACTTAATGTCGATTGCGTATCGCGCGCTCAGTAATACGGTCAATTAAACTCGGCACCAGCAATTTAAACCAGCGCCCTAACCGACCCCGTAACGAAGTGATGAGTAAACGTTGTCGGCCAGCAATGGCATTAAGGCATAACTGCGCACACTGTTCGGCAGTCATCAGTTTACTTTCCTGCATCGGCGTAACACCTAGTGGTTTACCATCTGTACCAATCGCGCGCTTGTGTGTTTCTGTGACCACAAAATCGGGACAAATAACCGTCACATCAACGCTATCATGTTTTAATTCAATACGTAATGAATCAAAAAAACCAACAACAGCATGTTTTGATGCGGCATAACCAGTGCGATAA
>NZ_JASJHF010000327.1:0-4068 GCF_033791185.1 Moritella sp.
AGGAGCAGATAATAGCGGGCTGTAAGAAGCACCTAGATCGCCTGAGAATACTAAGCGATGGCGACGAATGGGTTTATCGCTGGCCAGTTCAATTTCGACATACGCCGAGCCAAGGATATGACCCGCAGGACAAAAGCGAATTTTCTGATGCTGGTAACATAGCTCATCTTCACTTATATCTTGTTGGGGTATTTTCAATACAGCAATGGTTTGCCACTTTTGATATGGCACCGGAATGAGTTGCTTGGCTAATAGGGAGAGGCAAGCTTGGATAAGTTTTTTATCGCGGGTGACACCAACTTTAAGGGCGTCTTCAATAACCAGTGAAAGTAGTGCAGCGGTGGCCTCGGTCGCGTATATTGGACCGGTATATCCTGCGGCTAATAGATAAGGAATGCGACCAACATGGTCGATATGACAGTGAGTAATGATGAGTGCTTTAATAGTGCGGACATTAAAGTCGATGGATAATTGATCTTTGTTGTTACTATTATTACCAATATAGTTATTGTTAGCAGCGGCTTCAGAGCCTTGGAATAAGCCACAATCAATCAATACAGAGTTATAGTCATTCATATATAGCTGATGGCAAGAGCCTGTCACGCCATTAACCGCACCATGATGTAAAATACGCATTGTTCCGTCCTTGGAAAGTAAGTTAAACGATTAATAGATCTATTTATAAATAGGGCTATTAGTTTAAAGCTTGGTTCCAAGGAAGGTAATAGGTCAATATGCTTATTTTAGTACGGCTTAATAACCATCGGGGTTATTTGATTGCCAGCGCCAAGTATCAGCCGTCATGTCGCTAATACTACGCTCTGCTTTCCAACCTAATTCGCGTTCAGCCAGATCGGTTGCCGCATAACATTGCGCGATATCGCCTTCACGGCGCGGGGCGATTTGATAAGCGACTGTTTTACCCGATGCTTGCTCAAAGGCTTTAACCATCTCTAATACGCTGTAACCTTGTCCTGTGCCTAAGTTATACGTCACTAAACCAGGATTGGTCATTAACTTATCTAAAGCTTTTAAGTGCCCTAAGGCTAAATCAACTACGTGGATGTAATCACGTACACCAGTGCCATCAACCGTTGCATAATCATCACCAAATACGCTCAACTGCACAAGTTTACCCACCGCCACTTGTGAGATGTATGGCATTAGATTATTAGGGATGTCATTTGGATCTTCACCGATCAAACCACTCTGGTGTGAGCCCACCGGATTAAAATAACGTAAACGAGCAATGTTCCAGCTATTGTCAGAGTTATACAGATCGGCAAGAATTTCTTCGACCATTAACTTAGACCGGCCATAAGGGTTAGTCGCAGAGGTTGGGAAGCTTTCATCAATTGGCACTGATGCCGGATCGCCATAGACAGTTGCCGATGAACTAAATACAAAGTTCTTCACATTGTGTGCAGTCATCACTTCTAAAATGTTTACCGTCGCAGCAATGTTGTTGCGGTAATAAGTTAACGGGATCTGATTTGACTCCCCAACAGCTTTTAAACCGGCAAAGTGGATCACCGCTGTAATATCATGCGTGGTAAAGATACGGTTTAGTAATTCACTATCCAGTACATCACCTTGATAGAAAGTCACAGACTTACCGGTGATCGCTTTAACACGTTTTAATGATTCTTCACTTGAATTACATAAATTATCAATCACAACTACATCTTGATTGCTGTTTAATAATTCCAATACGGTGTGGCTACCGATATAACCGGCACCACCAGTCACTAAAATTGTCATGACACTGTTCCTGTAAACTATTTTTATTTAAGTTTTTTATCAAACCCCTGACAGGCTATATCTTCTATCTTGGTTAATACGCGTTAATTCACTAACGGTATGATATTACCTTCTTCAGCGTTCATACGTTGATCTTTATTTTTTTCCAGCCAGAGTAGATCACAAATACCATCTGATGGTGCAAATCCTGTCGGCGCATTAAGTAATAGCGCCCTGATTTTTTCATGCTCGAAATGATGACAAGCATTATCAAGGTTATCAAGTAATTCGTGGAGTGAGCGCCACGGTAAATCAACCTCATGGGCCGTCATAATGCGTTCATGATCTGTGCCAGTGACATTGTCACCAATCAATAATTCTTCATACAGTTTTTCACCCGGGCGTAGGCCACTAAACTCAATGCTAATGTCGCCTTCCGGATTGGTTTCATTTTTAACAGTGAAACCACTAAGGTGGATCATTTTACTGGCTAGATCGACAATTTTAACTGATTTGCCCATATCCAAGACAAAAACATCTCCGCCCTTGCCCATCGCGCCAGCTTGGATAACAAGTTGCGATGCTTCTGGAATCGTCATGAAGTAGCGTGTAATGTCAGGATGCGTAACAGTAACAGGACCACCACTGGCGATCTGTTTTTTAAACAGTGGTACCACAGAGCCAGAGGAGCCAAGTACATTACCAAAACGTACCATACAAAAACGAGTTTCATGTTCTTCTTTAGCAAGGGCTTGTAAAGACAATTCCGCCATACGCTTGGTAGTCCCCATCACGTTGGTTGGACGGACAGCTTTGTCTGTTGAGATAAGTACAAATGTTTCAACCTTTGCCGCAACCGCAGCGCGTGCAGTATACAAGGTACCAAAGATATTATTACGTACACCTTCCACCACATTGTGTTCAACCATAGGCACATGCTTGTACGCTGCAGCATGATAAACGGTTTGAACTTTGAAGGTTTGCATTATAGCTTGCACGCGGTTTTCACGCTGTACCGAGCCCAGCATAGGTAGAATTTCTACCTTTAACCCTTGCGCTTGTGCACTTAGGCTTAATTCACGCTCTATGGCGTAAAGACCAAATTCAGAGAGTTCGAATAAGATCAGTTTTTTTGGTGCTTGCTTGATAATTTGACGACATAATTCAGAACCAATTGAGCCGCCAGCGCCAGTAACCATAACCACTTTATCTTTGATGTTCGCTGACATGAGATCATCACGCGGTGAAACCGCTTCACGTCCTAATAAGTCCTCAATTTCAACTTCTTTGATATCACTATAAAGTTTATCACCACTGACTAAGTCAGCCATGCCTGGAATCGTCATTACTTGCAGTGCTAATGGCTCTAGTGTCCGTAATACTTCTTGGCGACGCGAACGACTCGCACTTGGCAGTGCCAATAATACTTTTTTCACTTCTTTCTGTTCAACTAACTTGGCAAGAATAGATGGTGCATAAACATGCACGCCTTGAATACTCGAACCATATAATGATTTGTCATCATCGACAAATGCACATGGATAGTACTCATGACTTTGCATTAATGACGTGAATAACTGTCGACCACTTACACCCGCACCATAAATAATTACCGGCTCACCAATGCGTTTAAGGCCAGTACCAACCAAAGAACGTAATAGAACACGGCTACCACCGATAAGGATAAGCGAAAATGCGGCATAAATAACCGGGACTGTACGCGGAATATTGATAGTAAAGAAATAAGCGAATACAACCATGCTAACCGCTGATATCGCAATACCAATCACCACAGCAGATAATGACTTTGAGCCCATATAACGTAATATGGCTCGGTATAAACCCAATTTAATAAAAGCAAGAATACTGATTGGGCATACCAAAGTCACTAACACCCAGTACTGGTTATTTAAAAGTACGTCAGCTGAATCTAATCGAACAAATAGTGCAGACCAAAATGCAACAAGGATAAACAAGATATCAATAGCCACACTAACAATACGTTTCTGACTACGATTTAAGGAAAAGAGATATTGCAAAGAAATCATGTTTTGCTCCGAATTGAAATAGATTACAGTAGATTTAATTAGAAAAATAACTCGAAAGGCTAAATGGTCAACGTGTTAAGTGGATAAGTTCCATAAAACACTATGATCATTTATTTTATACATGTGTAAAGCTGCAATTATAATTTAAACATTAATCTAAATTTAACGCTTTAATAAAGCTTTTTAGTTCAGCGCCAAATTCTTTATTACGCAGGCCATATTCAACACATGCTTTCATGTAGCCGAGCTTAGAACCACAGTCGTGTAACTTGCCACTGAT
>NZ_JASJHF010000328.1:0-11077 GCF_033791185.1 Moritella sp.
TAGTACCTTGCGCTAACCATTTAGCATTGGTTAATTTCTTCGATTCTTCATCAAAGATTTCAACAAATACACGGCCGATAATTTTACGCTTAGTTTCAGGATCATTTTCGCCAGCCATTTGCTCTAGGAAACGATTTTCAGCGTTAACGTGAACAATGTTTAGACCGAAACGATCACCAAACATATCCATTACTTGCTGACCTTCGTTTAAACGAAGTAAACCGTTATCAACAAATACACAAGTCAGCTTATCACCGATTGCACGTTGTAATAACATAGCAACAACAGATGAATCTACACCACCAGATAAACCTAGGATAACTTCATCATCACCGATTTGCGCTTTCATACGCGCAATCGCGTCATCAATAATTGAAGTTGAAGTCCAAAGTCCGTCACAGCCACAAATGTCTTTGGCAAAGTGAGAAAGCATACGCTCACCTTGACGAGTATGTGTTACTTCTGGGTGGAACTGCACGCCATAGAAACGTTTTTCTTCGTTTGCCATCGCAGCAAACTGACAAGTCGCTGTATTAGCAACTGTTACAAAGCCTTCTGGAATAGCAGAAACTTTATCACCGTGGCTCATCCATACGTCTAATAGTGCTTTACCTGATTCAGATACTGCATCTTCGATAGAGTTGAATAGCGCAGAAGGCGCTTGCATTTCGATTTGTGCATAACCAAATTCGCCTTCGCCAGTACCTTTGATGACTTTGCCACCAAGTTGCTCAGACATTGTTTGCATACCGTAACATATACCCAATACAGGTACGCCTGCGTTGAATACATATTCAGGTGCACGAGGTGAACCCGCTTCAGTTACGCTTTCTGGGCCACCAGCAAGGATAATACCGTTTGGATTGAATTCACGGATTGCCGCTTCATCTACATCCCATGTCCATAATTCACAGTAAACACCGATTTCACGGATACGACGAGCGATTAACTGCGTATATTGAGAACCAAAGTCCAAGATTAGGATTTTTTGCTCATGAATATTTGTGGTCATTAAAGATATTCCTGTAAATATATTTAGTTGTTATGTTTATAATAATAGTAAGAGGAGACATTTGTCTCCCCTTGAATTATCAGTTTCGAACTATCTATTTTGCTAAAACTAACTTAGTTTGAACGGTAGTTTGGCGCTTCTTTAGTCATGATCACATCATGAACATGGCTTTCTGTGATACCAGAACCAGTAATACGAACAAATTCAGCTTTGGTGTTCATGTCATGGATAGTTGCACAACCAGTTAGACCCATTGAAGAACGAATACCACCCATTTGTTGATGGATGATTTCTTTCAATTTGCCTTTATAAGGAACACGACCTTCAATACCTTCAGGTACTAATTTGTCAGCAGCGTTTTCTGATTGGAAGTAACGGTCAGATGAACCCTTAGACATAGCGCCTAATGAACCCATACCACGGTATGATTTGTATGCGCGGCCTTGATAAAGTTCAACTTCACCAGGTGCTTCTTCTGTACCAGCGAACATAGAACCAACCATTACACATGCTGCACCAGCAACAAGTGCTTTCGCGATATCACCAGAGAAACGGATACCACCATCAGCGATAACTGGAATACCAGTACCTTCTAATGCTGTTACTGCATCATTAATCGCTGTGATTTGTGGCACACCAACACCGGTAACGATACGAGTAGTGCAGATTGAACCAGGGCCGATACCAACTTTAACACAGCTAACGCCAGCTTCTACTAGTGCTAGAGCACCTGCGCCAGTTGCTACGTTACCACCGATGATTTCTAAATCAGGGTATGCAGCGCGTGTTTCTTTAATACGGTTTAGGACACCTTGAGAGTGGCCGTGCGATGAATCAATTAATAGAACATCAACACCCGCTTCTACTAATGCGTCGATACGTTCGGCAGTAGAACCACCAGCACCAACAGCAGCACCTACACGTAAACGACCTAATTCGTCTTTACATGCATTTGGTTTTTTCTCTGCTTGTTTAAAATCTTTAACCGTGATCATACCCGTAAGTTTAAAGTCTGCGTTTACAGCAAGTACTTTTTCAATACGGTGTTTGTGCATAAGACCAAGTACTTCTTCACGAGAAGACTTTTGTCCAACAGTCACTAAACGATCTTTCGGCGTCATCACAGATTCAACTAGGGTAGTTAAATCATCCACAAAACGTACATCACGACCAGTAATGATACCCACTAGGTCATTGGCTTCGGTTACTACAGGAAAGCCAGCAAAACCGTATTGCTTAGCTAGTTCAGCTACATCAGCAATAGTCATATCAGGTTTTACAGTAACGGGCTCAGCAACAATACCACTTACATATTTTTTAACTAAACGTACTTCTGCAGCTTGACGCTCAATTGACATGTTCTTGTGAACGAAACCAATACCACCTTCTTCAGCTAACGCAATCGCTAAACGACCTTCAGTTACAGTGTCCATCGCAGCAGCAAGCATAGGTATGTTTAAACTAATATTTTTAGTTAGTTGAGTTTTTAGGTTCGCATCGTTCGGTAGAACAGTTGAATGAGCAGGTACAAGTAGTACGTCATCAAAGGTAAGGGCTTCTTTGGCAATTCTTAGCATGGGCAATATCTCACCTTGTAAAGGTATAAAATGGACGACATAATTGGTACAAATATTGCGGACGAAGTATATGGATGGTTTGAGGTAAAAGCAAATTATATTTCAACTTTTTCTAGTTATTATTGATCTTTGTGCCTATTAAAAAGCAAATCTGCTACAATATGTCGACATTATTCCATCTAATTTTAACCGCTTAACGCTTAGAGAGCCCTATTTTGAACAATGAAAATATTTATACAGTGACTCACTTAAATGCCAGCGTTAGGCAACTGATTGAATCTGAGATGGGCACCTTGTGGTTAACCGGTGAGATATCTAATTTTGTGGCGCCCGCTTCTGGGCATTGGTATTTATCCCTTAAGGATAGCCGCTCACAAGTACGCTGCGCGATGTTCAAAGGTAACAACCGTCGAGTGACATTTCGCCCTGCTAACGGTCAGCAGGTATTAGCCAAAGTACGTGTGACTATGTACGAACCCCGTGGCGAGTATCAGTTAGTAATTGAATCATTAAGCCCTGCGGGGGATGGTTTATTACAACAACAGTACGAACAGCTAAAAGCCTCGTTAGATGCACAAGGCTATTTCGCCCAAGCCCATAAGCAAGCCCTGCCGTTACATGCTAAGCGCATTGGTATTGTCACTTCGGCAACAGGCGCGGCGGTACATGATATTCTAACCGTACTAGAGCGTCGTAGTCCGAACTTACCGGTGATCATCTATCCGACGTTAGTACAAGGCGCACAAGCTGCTCCAGCGATTGTTAATGCCATTAATATTGCCAATCAACGTAACGAAGTCGACCTGTTAATTGTTGGTCGTGGTGGTGGTTCCTTAGAAGACTTATGGTGCTTTAATGAAGCCTCTGTAGCACAAGCCATTTTTAACAGTCAATTACCAATTATCAGCGCTGTTGGCCACGAGATCGACGTCACTATCGCTGATTTCGTCGCCGATATGCGCGCCCCAACACCTTCTGCAGCGGCAGAATTGGTCAGCCAAGATCAAGCCCATTTACAACAGCAAGTGACGAACCTTAGCAACCGTTTAAACAAAGCCATACAAAATCAGCTAGCAAGAAAACAACATCAACAACGCTACTTACAGCAATCTTTGATGAGTCAGCACCCGCAGCATAAACTGCAGCAGCAAAGTCAAAAACTCGATGAACTAAACTTACGCTTGAACCAAGCCATTAATCGTCATATTAGTAAGCAGAAGTTACACTTAAGCCAACTAACGGGTCGCTTACAGTCTCGTTCTCCAGTACATAAACTAACGGCAATGCAGCAACAACAAGCTAACTTACAGGCGCGTTTACACAGTGCCATGCAACGCCGCCTACAACAGGAACAAAATCAATTACAAAACTTGGTGCAACAACTACAAACAGTCAGCCCATTGGCAACCCTGACACGCGGTTATTCAATAACCCAAAATGACAAGCACCAAGTCATCACATCAGTGAGTAAACTGAAACCTGGCGATAAGTTAATTACCCGTTTTACCGATGGTGAAATACAGTCGACCATAGACCCATCTTAATTCGCCCTTAAAATTAAGTTTTAATATGTGATTCAAATCAAACATTTAAATTATAAATCGTTGATAATAAGATCTCGTGATATCGGCTGCATGGTCGGTAACCTAGCTAACAGTCATAGATATTACAAGGCAGTCAAACATGAAATCGATTAAAACCATTTACTCTTCCTATTTCATTGCATTTATTTTAGTCGTTATGGGGCTAACAACCATAGGTATTAAAACGTTTGTCTCGCCACTGTTACTCGAAAATGAATCCCTTATTCTATCCATTATCCTTGCAGGTCAACTCTCGCTCATGCTGGCAATGATTGGTTTTTGCTATTTTATATTTAGACGTTTATCACAACGCCTAATCGTATTACGTGAACATATTGACTTACTGTCCCAAGGTAATGCTGATTTAACGACTCGCGTGACCATTAAAGCAAACGATGAAGTTGGCGATATTGGTCACTCAGTGAATAACTTTATTAACTACTTGCACACATTAATGCTATCCGTGAATAATTCATCAGTAAAAATTTCGGATTCGTTAATACAAGTCGAAGATCAAACACAACTCACACACTGCATTATTTTAGGTCATGTGAAAGAAACCGAGCAAGCAGTAACCGCGATGGAAGAAATGAGTACCACGGCAAATATTGTGGCAACTAACGCCGCAGAAGCTGCGACGTCCACTCAACAAGTGCATGACTCCGTTTCTCAATCTAAATCAACAGTGGTGCGCGCATCAAGTAATGTACAGACATTACTTGATGATGTTGAAGACACCGTCGTCAACATCGAAAGTATGGCGCTACATACTCAGCAAATCAGTGCGGTGTTAACCGTGATAGGTGAAATCGCTGAACAAACCAACCTATTAGCATTAAATGCGGCGATTGAAGCAGCGCGCGCCGGTGAACAAGGTCGTGGTTTTGCCGTGGTAGCCGATGAAGTCAGAGCATTGGCGGCACGTACACAAAACAGTACATCTGAAATTAATGCAATGTTGGCAAAGCTTAATTCGGGTGTTAATGCCGTTGTTACTGCGATGGATAAAACCAAAGAGCGCTGTATAACCACGGCCGCAGATACCCAAGAAGTAAATCAAGATCTCAATAATATGGAAGCGGCTATTTCAACCATCAGTGAACTGACGATTCAAATAGCGTCTGCAGCAGAAGAGCAGAGTACCGTTAGTACCGAAGTAACGCGAAACATGACTGAGATACAACTCATCGTCAACGAACTATCAAATAATGCAGAACATACCACAACCACGACTCATGAGCTCGGGACCATGAATACAGAGTTAAAAGATGTGGTAGATAAGTTTAATTTATAAAATATCAATCACTGACTAGCACAGAACATCAGCCTTGTTTGTTTATCGCCAACAAGGCTTTGTTGTCTTTACCGCAGCCCTAATCAAAAGTAACGAGCTTAAAATGTGGGTTAGCGACGGTTACTGCAAGTGTTAATATCGTATCAAGCACAATCAATTGAACCGTGCCATCGATGTGCATTTCTATACACTCCTCTCGAGCGTCATTACGCTTTGTATCAACGCCGACGCCCTCGATTTCAATACCTGATTTAAGGATTAATTTAATTGGGTATCGGTGCATACATACTATTTCAATGTAGTCATATTGTTCGCATTTAATCATCATAACTCCTCATCATGATTACCCTTGTTTTAGCTATATTATCTCTGTATTCGTCCGACATTAGCGGTGTTCGTTATAGCGTAGATATTTCGCTGGTGTTGAGCCTGTATGCTGACGAAAAAAACTAATAAACGCGCTATCACTGGTAAAGTCTAAATCGAATGCGACCGTCGAAATACGCTGGCCTTCCGCTAATCGCTCGATGGCATTAAGCAACCGCCATTGCTGCCGCCACGCTTGATAAGGCATACCAGTTTCCCGAGAAAATATGCGACTTATGGTTTTACCACTAGCACCCACCTCCGCTTGTAATAAGTTTAGTGGTTGCGGAGGCAAGTCATTTGCCATTAGCGCCGTTAACCATGTTTGTAATCGTGGATCTTGTGGTAACGGTAGGTGTAACTGCTGCACAGGGGCCACAGCCAGTTCGTCACAAAATAACGCTAGGGTATTGGCTTGTTCTAGTTCCGGTTTATCCCAATCCCAAAATGCCATACGTTCAATCAGTGCTTGTAATAATACATTCACTTCGACAATACACATAATCGTCGGTAATAACGTCGCCAGCTCTGCGCTGAAATATAATGAACGGTACGCCACCACATTACGCATACGCGCGCAGTGCATCATCCCCGCAGGGATCCAAGCAGCACGTGTCGGCGGTAATACCGATTGCATGTCATCGAGGGTAATACTGATACAACCTACGGGTGCATATAATAATTGACCTTTATTGTGCTTGTGCATACCCGAGTCATGCTGACCAATATCCGTGGCAATACCTATGACCTGATTGGTTAACGTATCCGCATTAAATGGCTGGCCTTCTGAAATACTTGCCATGCTTGTCCTATTTTTGATGTTTATTGTTCTAATGTTTGTAATGCGAAAAGCCATCATAACTATAATGACCGCACATTAATAATAATTAGCACCATCGTATTAACGCATAAACAACTATGATGTGATGAATACTGATGTACTGGAGCAAAAAGTATGAATAAAAAACCCCACATAGGCCTTATATTGGCTTTAATGATGTTTCCACAAATTGTCGAAACCATCTACAGTCCGGTATTGCCACACCTTGCAAACAGTTTCGATGTCAGCATTCATACCGCGACGCAAACCTTGTCTATCTACTTTAGCGCATTTGCATTGGGTGTCATCTTTTGGGGACGTATCGCCGATCTGATTGGCCGTCGACCGGCTATGCTAATTGGCTTATGCACTTACGGGTTAGGGTCTATATTGGCGCTAGTCGCTACGGATTTTAATATGGTGATGGTGGCCCGATTTACGTCTGCATTTGGCGCAGCAGTCGGTTCAGTCGTGACTCAAACTATGCTGCGAGATAGCTATAACGGTCATGATTTAGTTAAAGTGTTTACGCTAATGGGCATGGGAATCTCACTGAGTCCGGTTATCGGTTTAATATCAGGTGGCTTTATCGCTGAGTACACGGGTCATTTGGGCGTATTTTCAGTGTTACTTATACTGGCTATATTATTATTTATAGTGACACTTAAAGCATTGCCCGAAACGCGCCCAGACAAGATAGTAAAAGTTAACTTAATGACTTTACTCATGCGAATGCTGAAAGACAGTGACATTCGTTACAACGCTATTTTGGTCGCCCTGTTTAATTTGGTGTTATTTAGCTATTACTCACTGGCGCCATTTATCTTTAACAGACTCGATTTTAGTTCGATTGAATTTGGCTACACCGGCATCGCATTAGCGTGTGGTAGTTTACTGGGCAGCTTGCTTAACAAACGTTTGCTACAAGCCCACTATACATCACAGTCATTACTACGTTTAGCCTGTAGTTTAGTATTGTGTGGCAGTGTCGGAGTTTATTTACTGCAAGACAGTGTCTGGTTATTAGCCCCTATGCTAATTGTCGTGATGAGCTATGGTGTTGCCATCCCCAATATTCTTGCTCACGCACTCGCGCAATATAAAGACGTGGCAGGCTCTGCAGGCGCAGTATTTGGCTTGTTCTATTATTTACTGTTAGGGGCAGGATTGGCGGTCACAGGGATATTAAATAACCTAGGCTTGGTGCTGATCCTCGCGGCTGTCATTATCTTAATCTGTACTGTTCAGCTTAATAACAACAAACGCTAAGTTAACCTAAACGTTTCGTCCAGTTACCGGCGTTATCGCGAGTGCAATTTTCTTCACTGTCGAATTTCACTTGCTTGCTGATATTCTTGAGTTTCACATCAACCGCGTTAAGCGCTTGGCTCAATAACCCCTGCAAACGCAGGTCTTGTTTTGATGTAGTTAACTGAGCAATATCAGCATTGGTCGCAAACACACAAATTATTTTTAACGATGCCGGAAAGTTCGCGTAATTAACGGTATGTGTTAGCCATTGGAATCCCTGCAGATCCTCTTTTACATCTTCGCAAACATTGGTCAGTACTTTGCATAAATTGTTATCAATTTTCTTTTCTGTTTTAGTCATGTTCGGCCAGCTGTTCGTTTCTAAATGTTGATAGCACTATCCTACCGTAAATCAGACGCTATAAACAATAAAACCAGCCCGAAGGCTGGTTACGCTAGCTGTTATAACAAATCTGACTATCAAAATACTGGGGTTAATTAAACCCCAATTTCACTACCATCATTTTTACGAATAATCACCGTTGCGGCACGCGGTCGAATACTGGTATTAGCCGGTGTGACCACTGTTGCATCACTGCTATACGGCCAGTTGGCTGGATGCTGAACATTCAAGAACAGATCTGTTTGTGCGGGACTAAACGCTAACCCCGTTACTTCCGCGCCATTTGGACCAACAAAAAAGCGTTTTAGCGCCGTTTGGTTATCACTGTTGATGGTATCTAGCTCACCCGAAGCTGTAGTTAACTGACTTGGTATTACAGCCAACATCTGATCATTAGTGTATTGCGTTAATTCAGGGGCACCATTATCGGTTTGCACCCACATGATACCGCGAGCATCAAATGCTAATCCATCGGGGCTAGCAAATTGATTTAACGTTTTTAATCCAGAAATATTCACGTCAGGTGCACCATTTTCTGGAGCACCAAACACAAAGATATCCCAGTTAAATTGCGTTGCATTGTCGCTTTCTTGCCAACGAATAATATGGCCAGTACTGTTATTTAATCTTGGGTTCGCCTGATTGGTTTCCGTAGTACGCTTAGTATTATTGGTTAACGTCATGTAAACCGCGCCATTAACAGGATCAACAGCCGCCCATTCAGGGCGATCCATTGGTGTCGCACCGACAAGATCCGCAGCCCCTGCAGTATTAAGAATAATACCAGCCAAGCTTGAGAAGGTATCAGCAAGTGTGCCACCTTGAGTCGTCGTACTGTTCATTGTTAATGGCAACCAAACACCAACACCGTCATCGTCAAAACGCGCGACATATAGCGTGCCTTGATCCATATATTTTTCACCCACAGTTAAACGATCTGTTCGAGTCGCGTCAGCGGGATCCCACAGCGCATCTGAAACAAATTTATAGATGTATTCAAAGCGAGAGTCATGACCAGAATAGAATACGATTGGGCTGCCTGCTGTCACTTTGCCATAAACACAGCCTTCATGGCGGAAGCGGCCGAGAGCTGTTCGTTTCACTGCGCGAGATTGATTATCATAAGGGTCTATTTCAACAATATAACCGTGACCATTGGCTTCATTGCGGTAGTCATCACTCGCGCTCGCGCCTTTGTTCGTAATATCAAAACGGCTAAACTCATCGGCTACTTCATCAAGATGACCGGCTAAATCATCCCAGCCATAACGCGTGTTGTTATCATCAATACCGATACGTTCCTGATCGGGTGTTTGCGTACCAGTATTGACGAAGTAACCAGGCCAATTTTCTTCACAAGTCAGATAAGTGCCCCATGGTGTATAACCATTACCACAATTATTCAACGTACCACGTACTTTATCCCCCTCTGCAGAGAAAGCCGTTTCGAGTAATGCTTTATCAGCAACCGGACCGCGAATATCCATCACCGTAGCACCAGTAAAGCGGCGGTTGTGGCTATCATTCTTTACCACATCCCAAATACCATTGGTTAACTTGATTCGTATTACAGTCACGCCATGGGCATTAATTTCTTTACGTACTTCGTCGACAATTATGCGTAAGCCATTGCCATCTTTGCTAGGCCCTGTTGGGTGTAATGCAGTTTGATCTATGTATTCGTGATTAATACATAATAAGCCATCGGTAGAACTCCCGTTTAATGGGAAGTAATGCATGCCATCGTGATGCATACCCAATGAATTAGCTTGATCGAGAGCGGTGTTACTACCATCTGCTTGCCACTCTTGGGCAACATCATTCAGCGGTGTGCCCCAAGGTGCAAACACTTGTGCCGTGTAACCTTTTGGTACAACGACAGCGTCTAATTTAGCCCCCGGGATTGAATCAAAACCAAGTGTAGGCGTTACTGTATCAACGGCTGTATCACTGCTATTGCAGCCCGTTAAACCGACGCTACTTAGCATCCCCACAGCAGCCATACCGACACCCGTTCTTAATATACTGCGGCGCGATAGCTCTCTATCCAAAACGGCTGAAAATGGTTCGTTATGGCTATTATTATACTTAGTTGGGTCGAACGTATCCTTGCTCATGGTTCCATATGCTCACTTATTGTTTAAGACCGCTATAAACTAACAAGTGTTTGTGTGTTTTATGTTTCAGAAATGTGATGTTTTTTATAAGCTTTTATTCAATACCACAGAGAATCAGCTCTGAGTGACTTTCCGAACTCTCACACATGCCTAGATGATGCTATATTGTTAATAATAGGTTTCATTTATGGTGGTAAAATGACGTCACGCATTCTCTTTGCATTCATGATTGCTTCTTCAAGTGTGGCCGCGTCTGAGCGTTCCACCATCACATTCGCCCTCGATAATGATGGCATCTATGGCGTTGACCAAGATTATACCAACGGTATTTTTCTCTCATATACTTCCGGTGCAATAGACGCACCTTCGATACTGACGCCTTTAAGTCTATCAATATGGCGAGCCTCTGCTTTAGATAAGCTAGAGTTCACGCTTGGTCATAAAATGTGGACGCCTTCAGATATTGAAGCGACGAAACCTACCGCTAACGACCGCCCTTATGCGGGTTATTTTCATGCTGAATTTAATTTCATTAGCCTTCATCCACAACAAACGCAGCGATTTAACTTAACGTTTGGTGCTACAGGCGAAAATTCATTTGCAGATCAGGCACAAAAACTTGTGCATAGCATTACCGGATCTGATGTTCCAAAT
>NZ_JASJHF010000329.1:0-6233 GCF_033791185.1 Moritella sp.
GGTAAGACTGAAATCATCTCTTTATATAAATTAATGCAACTAGGCGACCTGACTGAAAATCGCTTAATGCGTGGCGGAGATATTATCTATGTACCCAGAAATGATGCACTGAAAGTGTTTGTGCTGGGCGAGGTTGTACAAGCGGGCATGCTCACAATTGATCGTACGGGAATGACCTTAACCGAAGCACTAAGCGCGGTCGGCGGCATCAATGAGCTAAGAGCCAATGCAACTGGAATATTTATTGTCCGCAGTACTTCAAGAGATGCTAAAAACCAAATTTTCTTAGACAAATTACAAGCAGAAGAAAACCTCCAGCCCCAATACCAAACTGTCGCGAATATATATCAGCTAGATATACATGATGCTTCAGCGTTAATGACCGGAACAGAGTTTGAATTAGAGCCTTATGATGTATTGTACGTCACTGCTGCACCGATTTCGCGTTGGAACAGAGTGATGGATCAATTGTTACCAACGATCTCAGCATTTAATCTGTTAACTGGCGGCATGCTAAACGTGAAAGAACTCTAATCCATGTTATTTGCGCAATGGGATGAGCAATAAGATATTCCGGATCCTTATCGATAAAAAATCAATGATGAGTGCTAACTAATGATAAATAAAACTATACAATCTCGAAACAATCAATCTACTGACAAGAGAGATGTTATTGACCTCGGTAAACTATTATGTATTTTACTCGATGGTAAATGGGTTGTTATTTTTGCAACTATTTTATTTACGATAGCCGGTGTGCTCTATGCAGTTTCAGCAACACCAATTTATAAGGCCGATGCACTGGTACAGGTAGAACAGAAAAGCAGAGGAGTGCCATCATTAGGTGATGATGTAGCAGATATGTTCGCGCAAGAATCATCTTCAGTGACTGAAATTGAAATCATTAAATCTAGAATGGTCTTAAGCCAAACAGTTGATAAATTTAACCTTACTATCTTAGCTTCAGCAGATTATTGGTCTTCTGTAGATACAACTATAGAAAAAATCTTAAACTTAGAAACGTTTCTTTCTTTCACTCGATTGCCAGCAACAAAAGCTTCGATATCGGTCTCAAAATTTGAGCTACCTGAATATGCTGCGCAAACGGATCATCAAATAATTTTACTTGATAACGAAAAAGGGACTTATCAATTAATCAATGATCAAGATATGGTTATTCTATCTGGTACGGTTGGACTATTAGCAGAAAAAGAAGGTTATCAATTATTGGTTACACAGCTTATAGGAGAAAAAAATCAGAAATATAATATTGGTAAACGTTCACAATTAGCAGCGATAAAATGGTTACAAAAATTTTTAGCGATCAGTGAAGTTGGAAAAAAATCAGGTATTTTATTATTTTCTTTTACAGGTAAAAACAGAGAACAAATAAAAGGCATAGTATACGACATCAGTACTAACTATTTTTTACAGAATCTAGCTCGCAATGCAGAAATGGCAAAAAACAGTTTAGATTTTGTCAACAAACATTTACCCAAAATCAAACAAAAATTAACCGAGTATGAAGATAAATTAAATAACTTTAAATCAATGAATGACTCAGTTGATTTGGGAATGGAAGCGCAATCAACCTTAGATGTTATTGTATCCTTAGAAGCACAGCTTAATGATATCACCTTTAAAGAAAGTGACATTTCGAAACTATTCACTAAAAGTCACCCTGCATATATTGCTTTATTGGATAAGCGTAAAGCGCTCCAAACGCAACGTACAGTTCTTAATGCTAAGATTCAAGCATTACCAAAAAAACAACGTGAAGTATTACGTATTATGCGTGATGTAGAAGTCAATCAAGCAGTCTACCTGCAACTATTAAACAAAAAACAAGAGTTAAGCATTGTGCAGGCAAGTACCGTGGGTAATGTTCGAATTTTAGATAACGCAGAAGTTTCCGATGCCCCAATTAAACCTCAAAAAACAATGATAGTGGGGTTAGCGACTATGTTAGGCAGCATGTTCAGTGTTGCTTTTTTGAGTGTAAAATCAGCTTTCAATCGAGGCGTTGAATCACCTGAGCAGATTGAAGAAATTGGTTTGTCTGTATATGCAACAATACCTAAATCAGTTCAGCAGCTTCAAATAAATAATAAGATAAAACAAAATAAAAAACATAATCAAAAAACACAAATATCTCAAAATTTATTAGCAATAGCTAACCCCGCAGATCTATCCATTGAGGCACTTCGAAACCTACGCACTAGCTTGTATTTCGCATTGATGGATGCAAAAAACAACATCATTATGATATCCGGTCCATCACCCGATATTGGCAAATCATTTATTGCAACGAACTTAGCCGCAGTTATTGCAAAGGCAGATCAGAAGGTATTAATTATTGATGCTGATATGCGTAAAGGACGAATGGAGCGGATGCTATCCGAGTCTCATAAAAATGGCTTATCTGATATTCTGTTAGGCGATATTTCGGTTGAAGAAGGCATAAAAACTTTAAGCATCAAAAACGTAGATTTTATTTCTAGAGGTAAAACATTGCCTAATCCATCTGAATTATTAATGCATAAAAGATTTAAACAGTTATTAGATTGGGCCTCGCATAATTACGATATTGTAATACTTGATACCCCTCCCTTGCTTGCTGTAACAGACAGTGCCTTAGTTGGAAAGCATTGTGGCACAACATTGTTAATAGCTCGTTTTGGTAAAACAGCCATTAAAGAAATTGAAATTACAGTGAAACGATTCGCTCAAAACGGTATAAATGTTAAGGGAGTGATCCTGAATGCTGTTGAAAAAACAGCTAGTGGTTCATATAGCTACGGCTATTATAACTACAGCTATGAAGGAGATAAAGCTTAGTATCTGCAGGGCTGATTAGTAATCGTCATCGAGCCCTGCCATTCTATATTAGGCTGTTTCAGTATTTAATATGCCATTATAGTTTGGCTATCCAGAGCTTCACCTAACTCCAACTTACAATCATCTTAATCTTTTTGGTACATACACAGCTAGTCAACGTAACCCAAAAGATCTTCCCCCTCTCACCTTATTTTCTCTAAATTAAATGCTTCTAGTATATCCATCCACTTACTGAACTTTTAAAAAAATCTTAATTTCACATCTAATTAATCAATGCTGAAATTTGCATGACGGAGATCTCAGGTACAAAAAATAATTTGCTATTTTAGCATAATGGTCTAGTTAAGATGATTAGTGAGATAGTCTTATATTTCAATAAAATACCGCCACAAAACGCCTAAATATCAAACAAAACGAGTGTAAAGCAGTATTAAATGCCGTGCAATAGCCTACAAAATAGGCTTTAATGCACTCGAAAGAAAGAAAATATAATGCATGTTTCTTTCCTCTGAACTGGGACTTTTTGATATTTTAATGGCATAGAATCTTTTTCTACATTAATTATTAACCTCCTAATTGCTAAAATTACATACAGGAATTCTGTACATTGAGTTATTTAAAACAGTTATTTATAAAACAGTTGGGGTCGGTCGGCACCATCAACCAATGGATGCAAACATCTAAAAACTCTATATCGTTTGATATTATTGACTGGAGAAATCATGAGTAACTACAATCACGGAAGATCTCTCTTATGTTGGGGACTTTTATTTTTCAGCTTCATAGCGACTTGCAATGCCGCGACACTTACCTATGAGGACGCTGAAAATGGGAACACGTTAGGTTGGAGCATTTACAGTGGTGATCAGGCCAGCGCAGATATTAGCAATGAGTTTGATACGGACCGTGGTAGCCGGGTGATTGTTATGAATGGCTTGGGCAAGGACAACGGTTATAGCTTGCGTAATGACGATGGCAGCAAATGGAAAAATAATGAACAATTTGTCTTAGAATTCTCAATGCAGTACAGTGAGCTATATTCGATTTACGTGGATGTAGAGACGACTGCGGGGCAGCGGTATCTTACTTACAAACCTGAAGATAATGACGATCTAGGTACAGGTCAATATATCCATCATGGTTTGGGGACGTCATCAATAAACGGTCAGTGGCAAACCTTTATTCGAGACTTGCAAGCAGATCTTCAGGAAGCGCAACCAGGGGTTGTTTTGCTGGAGGTGAATGGGTTCAAAATTCGTGGTAGCGGTCGCTTGGATGATGTGACCCTCTCGAATGAGGATACTCCGAATCCAGGAATACCCGATACCAGTACTATTTTTGAGGACGCTGAAGATGGGAACACGTTACGTTGGAATGTTTACGCTGGTGATTCGAGTTTGGCGAGTATTAGCAACGAGTTTGATACGGCTCAGAATAGCCGGGTGATTGTTCTGAGTGGAGCTGGCACGGACAATGGTTATAGCTTGCGCAAGGACGATGGCAGCAAATGGCAAAACAGTGAACAATTTATCCTGCAATGGTCAATGCAATTCAGTGAGTCATATACGATTTACATCGATGTGGAGACGACTGTAGGGCAAAAGTACATGTCTTACAAACCACGTGATGAAGACGATCTTGGAACCGGTCAATATATCTATCACGGTTTGGGAACGTCATCGATAAACGGTCAGTGGGAAACCTTTACCCGAGACTTGCAAGCGGATCTAGAAGCGGCCCAACCAGGAGTCGTTATAAAAGAAGTGAACGGGTTTAAAATTCGCGGTAGCGGTCGCTTGGATGATGTGATGCTATCATCGACTCTTGAACCAACGGACCCTACAGATCCAACAGATCCAACGGACCCTACAGATCCAACGGACCCAACAGATCCAACGGACCCAACAGACCCAACGGAGCCAACAGATCCTGAGACTGGTGATCGCTACGGCTCAGGTTGGAGCTATAGCTCGCTCAGTAATAAGCAAGCGACTTACAGCCAAGGGCGTCAATTCATGTCCTTTAAGGCTACGAACACAGGTGAAATCACTGCTCTGCGCTGGTATTACTTGAACCAGCCAGGCTACGCTTCAGGCAACCCTACTCGACTCGACTGGGTCCTCGAAGGTGACAATGGCAATGGTTTACCTGACGGTAAAATCTTGGGTAGGACGACGGTCACCACTGGACTCGACGCCAGCGACCCTAACAAATATCACAGCTGGGATAGCGACCGTCCATACATAGAGGCCGGCAAGATGTACTACCTGATCAGCGAAAACCACTCGCCGAATCCGGACGTCAACAACTACAGCATCGACTACTTCCAGCGCCTAGGCGAAATGGAACAGTTCCAAGGACGTTGGAATCCGCAGGTTCCCAATGATGAGTGGAAGGTCGGAACGGCACCACTGAATTCGAACGGCCCATGGACAGTACGCGGTTCGCTGACCGCAATCATCGACATGACCATCTCGGATGATAGCCATATTGGGCTTGGGTACATCAACGCTGCCTACATGAATCCCGAACGAATTGGTGGTTCAGACATGGTTCGACAACGCATCACACCTAAGTCCACGATCACCGTGACTGGTGGTGGTGTGGCCTTGACCGGATCAGGTCCGGTGGACGTGAATCTGACCAATGCTAGCGGTGCGGTTCTTGGCAGCTACCGCCTCTCGGGGACGAATTTCCCACCATTCGAGAGTGATCTTAGCCGCGACCCGAGCACTTGGGAGGACGGCGAATTCGCTAGCCCAGTCACGCTAGAGGCCGGTGAGACTTACTACCTAAGGCTGTCATCAGCGGGTGGTACAACATGGATGCGCGGTAACCGTAAGGGCTCAGGCTACGGCTACTCGGAAGCGACCTACTTCAGTGATGGTTATGGCGAGGCTAGCACCAACGGTGGTTCGTCGTGGCGTGGCCTGCGTATGTGGGACAAAGAATCGAAGGAGATCGATCTCAAGTTTTACCTCGACCTTCTCAAATAAGGTGAGGTAGAATACCTAGGCTCATTATTTATGGTTGAGCTCTTGATAAGGCACGTGTTAACTTTTCACGTGCCTTATCAACATCTAACATCCATTTGATAGTGATTCAATTTTAAGATACTACCTTTTATAGCGATACTTCTTAATAATTCTATCAATCAGCCATTTTATATCAAGTTTCATAACATAGAATGGAGTTATGGCTGTTCTCTTATTTTGTGTTTTTAAATAATCTAAAATCTCTGATGCGGGAGCAAACCATCCATTTTGCTGTGAAAGAAAATCTAAATTATTCTTAAACGTCTCATCCAACTTACCATTATTAATAAAACCAGATGCAAAGTGAGTATAGACAACACATAAACCACCGTCTTTCTGCAGCTTTCGAATATTTGCAGG